>NZ_JBFPJI010000369.1:0-2989 GCF_040838205.1 Bacillus sp. S4 | reverse complement strand
TCCTTAAGTGGAATAAAGTTAAGCAAAAATGAACATAATGATTGGTACAAACCGTAGTGAAGTGAGGGGTAGTGAATGTTATATCTACATGATGTATGGGTAAATTGGTTTGAAGGTGAAGAGAATGGGTATAACGTTTGTCATTTTTACGAATGGCGGAAAGATGATACGATTGAGCTATTAGATCAAGTGCCATTATTAAAAGTAGATGCCACATTATATCATTACATCGAGAACGAATTATTAGAGCTTCCGCAAAAATTATTGGAAGACGTATATCATAAGGCTTATATTCGTAAAAATCACGAACGTTTGCAACAAGAATATTGTTTTGTAGTTACAGATGGAAAAGGAATTATTGCGATTGATTCAATCGGCTATAATGTGCCAATTAGAAAAAGTAGGCTTATACCTCGTCAAGAGCAGATGGTATATGAGATGGTAGAGAATGTGCAAGCAGAAAAGTATGAGTTCCAAGTGGAAGAGATTGAAAAAGAACATCATATTTTATCGCCGTCGCCTTTCATTATGAACGGCCTAACTCGTAAAGAAAGACAGTTAAAACAATTATTATTTATGGCATTAGATCAATTACATACAACGAAAAATCCAGCTGAAATTCGCTATTGGTTCACAGAGTGGGATCCATCAGCGTACGGAATGGTCCAACATATGGAGTTTGAAGATGTTTGGGCTAAACTTTATGATGAAGCGAAAACTGGATGGTCTGAGAAGCACGAGCAATTATGTGAGCGCCTTGTAAAAGGACAGCCGTTTTTTGAAAAGTTATGGGAAATGGAAAATGAGCAGAAGGTAAATTAAAAAAAAACCGCCAATTGGCGGTTTTTTTTATGGAGGTGGCAAGAATGTTCGGTGGCTTCGCGCCTTCCTGCGAGGCAAAAAGCGCCTCTACGTCAGGAGCTCCATCCTCCTCACATTCTGAACGAGCCGCTTCCGCTTTATGTGGAATCTAGCTCCGGCTCCTAGCCCTTCGCGTCTAAGAACCTTCCCCACGAGAAGGTAAAAAGTACCTTCTGTGGGGAAGAACCTTATCCGTCAGGGCTAAGCAGTCGCCTCCGCTTTATAAATAAATCCAGCTCCAGCGGCAAGCTCTTCGTGTCTAAGAACCTTCCGCATAAGAAGGCAAAAAGCGCCTTTTATGCGAAAGAACCTTAGCCAGTCAGAGCTGAACGAGCCGCCTCCGCTTTATATGTTACCTACGTTTTCTGCTTAGTCCCATTGCGTTTTCTACTTTGCGTAGTTGTTTGAATGCAACGCGGTTTGCTTTTTCGGCACCTTTGTCTAGAATTTCGTCTAGTTCTGGGGAGTTGATTAGTTCGTTATATTTGTCTTGGATTGGACGAATTGCTTCTACGACTACTTGTGCTAGGTCACCTTTGAAGTCGCCGTATCCTTTTCCTTCGTACATTGCTTCTATTTCTTCTACTGTTTTTCCTGAGAATGAAGAGTAAATTGTTAATAAGTTAGAGATTCCAGGTTTGTTCTCTTTATCAAATTTAACGATGCCTTCAGAGTCAGTTACGGCACTTTTTATTTTCTTTTCGATTGTTTTTGGCTCATCAAGCATACTGATCATTGATTTTGGATTTGGATCAGATTTACTCATTTTTTTCGTAGGTTCTGTTAATGACATAACGCGAGCTCCTACTTTTGGAATACGAATTTCAGGAACTATGAACACTTCACGGAAGCGTTTGTTGAAACGCTCTGCTAGATCACGTGTTAATTCCATATGTTGCTTTTGGTCATCACCAACAGGCACGATTTCTGTGTTGTAAAGTAAAATATCAGCAGCCATTAATGGTGGGTATGTAAGTAATCCAGCTGGAACTGAATCTCTTCCTGAAGCTTTGTCTTTATATTGTGTCATACGTTCTAATTCTCCAACGTAAGCAACGGATTGCATAATCCATCCTAGTTGAGCGTGTGCTGGTACTTCTGATTGTACAAATAAAGTAGCTTTTTCAGGATCGATGCCGCATGCAACGTATAGCGCAGCAAGGCTGCGGATGTTTTTGCGAAGCCCTACAGGGTCTTGAGGTACTGTAATCGCATGTTGGTTTACAATACAGAAATAACAGTCGTGTTCGTTTTGAAGCTCTGTAAATTGCTTCATAGCTCCTAAATAGTTTCCAAGTGTAATTGTTCCGCTTGGCTGAATACCAGAAAAGATAACTGACATAAGTAATTCCTCCTAAAATTGAATGTGCGATGGGGAAGAGAAGGCATACAAAAAAGCCCATTCATCCCAAATTACATAGGGACGAATGGACCGCGGTACCACCCTAATTATTTCACAGCTGTGAAATCTCTCAAGATCCATAATAACGTCTGGATATAACGCCAAAGCCTACTACTTTCGGTTCGGTTTGGTGCTCAAAAGCCCATTCCATACTGTACAATTACTTGTTCACACCAGCCACAAGCTCTCTGAAATTGCCCCAATATGTACTCTTCTTTATCATCGCATACATATAAATTTATTGTTAACTGAGTCCTTTTAATATGAAAGAACTAAAGTTTTATAACAAAATGTTTTGCTGATTATTATATCATATGGAGCAGTGTTTGCAAACTACATCAAAATAGTAAAGCTAATGAGGATCGAGAACAACCCAAGTACGATACCGGTAATACAAATCGGATACGTCCATTTGAATGAATATGTTTTATAAATACGTTCTTTCTTATCGATAGGTTCCTCTGCTTCTTCAATTAAAGAGTCAATTTTTTTATTCGTACCAAATACTCTTTGGAATGCGTAAATTGTTACGTTAAAAAATCCATTTTGAAATATGAATAAAAAACCACCTATAAGAATAAAAATCAATGCAATATAGAATGAGATGTTGACAAAATTCAACAAAAACTGAGATGAAACGAGGAATGCGCCCACACTAGAAGCGATTATCGCAACCAAAAATAGTATACAAGTATGAAAAAAAACTTTATTCAAAATATTCCCCTC
>NZ_JBFPJI010000368.1:0-2989 GCF_040838205.1 Bacillus sp. S4 | reverse complement strand
TTACAGCCCTTTCCGAACGAGAAAGCCCATTGCCTTTAGGCATGGGATGAAAGTGAGGTTGGATACGGAGTACCACTAAAAATCGCAAGGTTCGTGGTACTTTAAGTATCCAAAGTATAGGTAGTTTCTCTAGGTCTTTTTGTTGTGATTTTCTGAGAATAAAAGATATATTGTAACGAGAATAAATGATTATAGAAGAACGGTTCAAAGTGTTTGAGAGAAAAATCTTATCGTCTCATGCAGTTGCAAAGTTTATGGACACGTTCTCATTTTGTTTCTATTGCTAGAAATGTATCAAATGAACGATGTTGAAAATCAAAAAACAAGGGGATGAAACGTATGTCACAGACCCTAACAGTGAAAGTGAAATTGATTCCAACAAAAGAACAAATCCGTTTATTGGAACAAAGTAGTCACGAATATATCAAAGTTATAAATACACTTGTATCGGAAATGGTTAAAGCAAAGAAAAGTACGAAAAAAAGCACAAAAGATATTGAAGCAAATATCCCAAGTGCGGTGAAGAATCAAGCGATTAAAGACGCAAAAAGTTTGTTTGCTACAAAAGTAAAGAAAAGTAATTATAAAATCATTCCGATTCTAAAGAGACCTGTTTGTGTATGGAACAATCAAAATTATTCATTTGAAGCCACTCATATTTCAATCCCGTTTAAGGTAAATGGAAAGTCCACTCGTTTAAAGGTCCGTGCTTTATTAATCAATAAAAAAAATCGCAATTTGGATTTGTTAAAACATAAGTTAGGTACACTTCGTATCACAAAGAAATCGAATAAGTGGATGGCCCAAATATCTGTCACACTTCCTACAAATGAAAGAGCAGGAACGAAAGTTTTAGGGGTAGACCTAGGTCTCAAGGTCCCTGCAGTAGCAATCACAGATGATGATAAGGTTCGTTTCTTTGGGAGTGGTAGGCACAATAAATATAAGAAGCGTAAGTTTCGTAGTGTTCGTAAGAAGTTAGGAAAAGACAAAAAAGTGAATGCCATTCGGCGAATGGATGATAAAGAGCAAAGATGGATGCAAGATAAAGATCACAAAATAAGTCGTGCAATTATTAATTTTGCGATTGCAAATCATATTTCTGTCATTCGATTAGAACAACTAACGAATATAAGACAGACGGCAAGAACAAGCCGTAAAAACGAAAAAAATCTACACACTTGGTCATTCTATCGTTTGGCACAATTTATTGCCTATAAAGCAACGATAGCTGGTATTCAGATTGAATATGTGAATCCAGCTTATACAAGTCAAAGTTGTCCGAAATGTGCTGAAAAGAATAAGGCTCGAGATAGAAAATACAAGTGTCCATGTGGGTTTAAGACACATCGTGATATCGTTGGAGCGATGAATATTCGCTACGCAACTGTGATTGATGGTAACAGTCAATCAGCCTAAGCACCTATATGGTCTGGTTTAGGAGGGGCAATGAGATGCCCTTATCTTGAAGGCTGTTCAAAACAGAAATGGACTGCGAACGCTTAGTCATTCAAGAATCCCACCCGTAATTCCGTAAGGATTCGGGCTTGCGACTTTAGTCGTGGGAGTCTCAAGTACTCTTGAAGCGAAAGAAATGATTCAATTAAATAAGAGGCAAAAGATTATTGATATTGGAATTGGAACGGGTGCATTTGCTTCATTAGTAAGTGAAAATGAGGAAAAGCGTCGCTAGAAATGTTTGATTTGTGGGACATTGAGGACTTTCCTAATTATAAATACTTTTTCTGCTATAATAAATTAGTAGAGAGAAAGGAGTGATCCTATGGTTATGGCATTTCCTATATTAGAAACGGAACGCTTGCGCTTAGTTGAAATAGAACAATCTTATTGTCAAAAAATATATGAAATATTCTCATTGGATGAGGTAACGTGTTATTACGGTATGAATTCTTTTACTGAGTTTGGACAAGCTTCACGTATGATTGAATCTTTTTCGAAAAATTACTTTGAGAAAAAGGCAATGCGTTGGGGGATTGTATTAAAAGACACAAATACTTTAGTAGGAACAATTGGATTAAATAATTTACAACTTTGGAGTAAACGCTCAGAGATTGGATATGATTTGCATCCTCGTTATTGGGGGAATGGTTATGCTTCTGAAGCTGCTCGAAAAATTATTACGTATGGATTTCGAGATTTAGGTTTATTTAGAATTGGAGCTATTACATATCCTGAAAATATAACTTCGTGTAATATGTTATCTAAATTAGGTTTTCAACAAGAAGGGCTGTTACGTGGATACATTCATCAAGGAAATAAACAACACGATGCATTAATGTATTCTATTGTACGAACAGATGTAGAGGATATTCATTATTAATAAAAAAGCCCCTCTTATTTAAAATAAGAGGGGCTTGTAAAAATCAACCTATTTTAGGTAATAAACGTTCTCCACTTTTCATACTACTTTTACATAAAGGGCATTTAGGCTCTTCTTCAAATGAAAAGTTCTTTCTCATCCATCCTAAACAATCCTCTGATTCACATTCCCAAACAGGGGTTTGTTCTGGTGGTACTTCTGCTACATCGTTCTTTCGATTGCGATACATGTAACCACTCCTTTTATGTAAAAATTTTTAGTTATATATTAAAAAGGTTGTTAACCGAGCTGGTAACAACCTTTTTATTGATTGAATTATAGCTTTACAACGTTTTTAGCTTGAGGTCCACGGTTACCGTCTTCAACTTCGAAGCTAACTTCTTGACCTTCGTCAAGAGATTTGAAGCCGTCGCCAGTGATAGCTGAGAAGTGAACGAATACGTCGCTACCGTCTGCAACTTCGATGAAACCGAAACCTTTTTCGCTGTTAAACCATTTTACTTTACCTGTTAATGTCATGGTAATGCCTCCTAAAATTTAAAAAGATTACAATATGATCGGCCTTATTCGATTGAAAATAAAAGTTCACATATTATCAAAAATCCATAAGGAGTACAAAATATTCCTGATTGATACTTGATAATATGC
>NZ_JBFPJI010000002.1:0-65853 GCF_040838205.1 Bacillus sp. S4 | reverse complement strand
TTTGGTTGTTATCCATTATCGGCATCATGTTCGGCATTTGGTTGTTATCCATTATTGGCATCATGTTCGGCATTTGATTGTTATCCATTATCGGCATCATGTTTGGCATTTGATTGTTATCCATTATCGGCATCATGTTTGGCATTTGGTTATTATCCATTATCGGCATTATATTTGGTGGTTGATTGTTATCCATTATTGGCATTATGTTCGGCACTTGAATATTAGGCGGTATTACTTGCGGGATAATAACACTTTCTTTTGATACGTTTGGTGAGACTATGTTCCCTACATTCTCTTTCTTCACTTGCGGCGACACTATGCTTCCTACATTTTCTTTTTTCACTTGCGGCGACACTATATTCCCTACATTCTCTTTCTTCACTTGCGGCGACACTATACTTCCTACATTTTCTTTTTTCACTTGCGGTGAGACTATGCTTCCTACATTTTCTTTCTTCACTTGCGGTGAGACTATATTCCCTACATTTTCTTTCTTCACTTGCGGTGACACTATGTTTCCTATATTTTCTTTTTTCACTTGCGGTGAGACATTTCCTATATTTTCTTTTTTCGTTTGCGGAGAAATGACGTTGTTAGGTTTCATTTTATTAATTTGAGGAGCAATTAACTCGCTTCCTTTTTTTATTACATCCGAAATTTTATATTCTTTTTTCGCTTTAATCGGCGGTTGTGGCGGCTGTGGTAATACATTAATGGAAAACTTAGTATTTTCTTTCGTAGTCGGTTTTGGTTTTTCTACTTTCTCTACAACAGGTGGTTTTTGAATGACAGGTGGCTTTTCAACTGGCTTTTCTTTTTGAATTGGTTTTTCTTTTTGCACTTCTTTTTGTGGCTGCACCTGTACTTCTTTTTGTGGTTTCACTTGCATTTCTTTTTGCGGCTTCACCTGTATTTCTTTTTGCGGTTTTACCTGCATTTCTTTTTGCGTTTGTTGCATAGCTGGCTGCTGTGTAATAGGTGCTGATTGATACATAATTTCATCTTCATCTTCTATTCCGAGCGGGGTTGGTGTTGATGCAAACTCTTTTTGCTGTACCTCTTTTACATATTGTTTCGGGGGCGCTGAACCCGATCCAGTCTGTTGCTTCACATGAACGCTATTCGATGGCACTTTAATTTTCATCCCTGGCATAATTAGGTCTGGATTGCTAAGCTGTGTATTTGTTTTTTTTAGCGTCTCAAAATCCACTCCGTACTTTTTTGCAATTTTCCAAAGGGTCTCCCCTTTTTGCACGATATGAATTTTCAAATTTTCCCCCTCCTGTATAACTTATCTATAAGTAAAAAACACTTTGAAGTAACACTTTCTAAACAACATTAACTTCTTTTACTTTTATCACTTCTTCTATTTTCAATATGATTCGAAGTGGAATAAGCATAGAAAAATCGCAATGATTTCCTCAACACAATGTATGCCTCTTTCGTTCTTGTTATGATTATATGTACGAAAAAAAGCAACGAAAATTCCGCTGCTTTAAACACGCTCTAACATACGATTTAATGCAAGAACTGCCTCTTCTGTTACTTGTTTCTCCACACGAATAACGTTAATCTGTTCTCCTCTTTCTATGTTCTCAAGTGCCCATAATAGGTGAGGTAAGTCAATTCGGTTCATTGTTAAACAAGGACACATAAACGGATTTAGCGAAATAATTTCTTTATCAGGGTGTTGCTGAATAATTCGGTTCACTAAATTCATCTCTGTACCAATCGCCCACTTACTTCCCGCTGGAGCAGCCTCTATCATATCAATGATATATTTCGTTGATCCTGCATAATCAGAAGCGGCAACAACTTCATAACAACATTCAGGGTGAACAATAATATTCATATCCGGATGATTTTTTCGCACATTTTCAATATTTTTCACAGTGAAATTTTGATGAACAGAACAATGACCTTTCCATAAAATCACTTGAATTTCTTCTATATCTCCATCATACTCTAATGAATCTGTATGCGGGTTCCACACTGCCATTTTTTCTAACGGAATACCTAAATCATACGCTGTATTTCTTCCTAAATGTTGGTCTGGTAAAAAGACGAGACGCTCTTTTTGTGTAAACGCCCAAGACACCATTTGTTTTGCATTAGAAGAGGTTACTGTTGCCCCTCCATTACGACCGCAAAACGCTTTGATCGCAGCTGTTGAATTTACATACGTTAATGGAATCATCGTATCCCCAAATAATTTCGTGAGCTCTTTCCACGCTCTTTCTGTTTGTTCAATATCTGCCATATCTGCCATAGAACAGCCGGCACGCATATCTGGTAAGATGACAATTTGATCATCTGTCGTTAACATATCTGCCGTTTCTGCCATAAAGTGCACACCACAAAACACAATATATTTTGCCTCTTTATTATTCGCTGCAACTTGCGCGAGTTGAAGTGAGTCCCCTGCTGCATCTGAAAATTGCACCACTTCATCTTTTTGATAATGATGTCCTGGAATAAATAGTAATGCCCCCATTTTTCCTTTAATTTCACGGACACGCTCTTCCATCTCTAATGTAGACATCGTTTGATAACGCTCTGGTAACATGACTTCGATTGGCTGAACTTTCTCTAAAATACCCATTTATGATTCTCCCCCTCTAAACCACTCTCACTAGGCCTCAATATTAAAACTAATATCAAGTGCTTTCACTGAATGTGTTAACGCTCCAAGTGAAATATAATCTACCCCTGTTTTTCCGTATTTTGATAAATCTTCAATTGTAATACCACCTGAAGCCTCCGTAACGATGGCACTTGGTACAATTTTTGAAAACTCACGAATCTCTTCTGGCGTACGATTATCGAACATAATAACATCTGCGCCGGCCTCTACCGCTTCTCTTACTTGCGCCTCTGTCTCTGTTTCGACTTCTACTTTCACCATATGTCCCAATCTTTCTTTCACCGATGTAACAGCTTTTGTAATCGAGCCAGCAAAAGCGATATGATTATCTTTAATCATGACACCATCATATAAACCGAATCTGTGGTTAAATCCGCCCCCGCATACTACCGCATATTTATCAAACATACGTAGTCCTGGCATCGTTTTTCTCGTATCACAAATGCGTGTATGACTGCTATCTAAAGCAAAAACCGCCTTACGTGTCATCGTCGCTATCCCGCTCATACGCTGAATAACGTTTAATATAACGCGCTCTGCCGTTAATAATGATGCGATTGGGCCTTGCACGGTTGCAATTATTTCGCCTTTTTCTACAAGATCCCCATCTTTTTTATGAAGTTCAACTTCAATTCTCTGATCAATTAATTTAAATCCTTCTTCAATTACTAAGCGCCCTGCAAATACCCCTGTATCCTTTACAAGAAACGTTCCTTTCGCAAGTGCATTATCGGGAAAGATAAGCTGAGATGTTACATCTCTTTCTCCTATATCTTCTAGAAAAAATCGATTTAATGCTTCCTTAACTTTTAACGTATTCATAAAACCCCTCTTCCCCTTATTAAACAAGTTGTAGTTTTCTTCTCACTCGGATAATCTCTTTTTTTACGCTATTTCTTTCTGGATAATCAATGCGATAATGACCACCAATACTGTCTTCTCTTTGCAAAGCTGATACTGTTATAAGCTCACAAACTGTTAACATATTAATAAGCGTTATCTCTTCATTTGTAAGTGCATCATATTGTAAGATCATATTTAGCACACCGTACCTACTAAACCATCTCTTAACATATGATAAATTTTTCTCAGTTCGCACAATCCCAACATGCTTCATCATGTATTCTTGTATTTCTTCTTTCAGCGGTAAATCATTAAGAGCTATAAAACTTTTCCCTCTCTCTTCCGGCACATTTTTTCTTTCCTCTGCTGGTTTAGCTAAAATGTGTTTTCCTATTCGTCTTCCAAACACAAGACCTTCTAATAATGAATTACTCGCCAATCTATTCGCACCATGAACTCCATTACAAGCCACTTCACCGACCGCATATAAGTTTGAAATGGACGTCTCTCCGTCACAATTCGTCTTCACGCCGCCCATATGAAAATGAGCACCCGGTACGACCGGAATAAGGTTCCCTTTTAAATCAACGCCATTCTTTTTACATAATGATGAGACGGTTGGAAAACGTTGTTCAAAGTTTTGAATGGCTTCGATGTTTAAGTACACTGTTTCACCCGCAAGGAGTTGTTCATGAATAGCCCTTGCCACTACATCACGCGGTGCGAGATCTTTCCCGGGATGTATATCCATCATAAAACGCTGTCCTTTTCCATTTATAAGGACAGCTCCTTCACCACGGACTGCTTCAGAAACGAGACCACAACATCGCCCGTCCACGTATAACATCGTCGGATGAAATTGTACAAATTCTAAATCAACAAGTTCTCCCCCAGCTCGATATATCATCGCAAGTCCATCGCCTGTAATTGTCTCATCATTCGATGTAAAGGCGTACAAGCCACCAATTCCTCCTGATGCTAACACCGTATTATCAGCATAATAACGCTTCAGCTTCCCTTCACTATTTCGCGTTAAAGCTCCTATGCATTTATTATTTTCTATAATAAAATCGAGCACCATTTCATGCTCAACGACAGTAACATTCGGAACTACTTCTTGTATTAAATGCTCTAATAGATTTTTACCAGTTGCATCTCCTCCCGCATGTAAAATACGCCGTTTTCGATGCGCTCCTTCTTTACCAAGGTGGAGCCCTTTTTCATCCCCATCAAATTTCATTCCATTTGTAATAAGCTTACTTATTTCTTTCGGCCCCTCTTCAACTAAATAACGAACTGCTTCTTCGTTGTTATAATGGCAACCTGCCACTAATGTATCTTCAAAATGCCCACTCGGATCGTCATATGTAGCAACAGCTGCTGCAATTCCTCCTTGAGCTAAATGTGTATTGTTATTACGTCCTGTTTTTTTTGTGATAATTATCACATTCTTTTCGTGACAAAGCTCTTTCGCAACACGAAGCGCTGCAACGCCGCTTCCAATAATCAAGACATCTGCACTTGGCATAATTGTTGCCTCCTACTTTACACTTTTTAACTGTCTTGACACCTATATTTACATAGTTTTAAAATAATGACAAGAGTTTTTTTACAATTCTTATTTTCACTACCATTCTAAAAACGAAAACAAATGTCACTCTTACTGAAGAGAGGAAATTACATGATGATATATCTAGATTATGCAGCGACAACACCTATGAGCGAAGAAGCTTTAGAAACATATATAGCAGCGGCAAAAACATATTTCGGAAATGAACAAAGTTTACACGATATCGGCGGAAGTGCATCATCTTTATTACAAGTTTGTAGAGAAACATTTGCAGAAATGATTGGGGGTAAGGAACAAGGTGTATTCTTTACAAGCGGCGGTTCAGAATCTAACTACCTTGCGATTCAATCCCTTCTAAATGCTAGAAATGGAAAGCACATTATTACGACACCTATGGAACACGCATCGATTCGAAGTTATTTTCAATCCTTACAATCGCAAGGTTATACTATTACTGAGATTCCTGTTGATAAAAGTGGGATAATTCATTTAGTAGATTTAGAAGCAGCTATTACAGAAGATACTGCTCTAGCAAGTATACAGCACGGAAACTCTGAAATCGGGACCATTCAAAACATTGCAGAGATCGGAGCACTTTTAAAAAAATTTAATGTTTTATTTCATTCGGATTGTGTTCAAACGTTTGGTAAACTTCCAATAGACGTTACAGCGATGGAGATTGATAGTCTCTCTGTTTCAGCCCATAAAATATACGGACCAAAAGGAGTTGGAGCTTGCTATATAAATCCGCAAGTTCGCTGGGAACAAATATTCCCTGGAACTTCTCATGAAAAAGGCTTTCGCCCTGGTACAGTGAACGTTCCTGGAGTCGCTTCTTTTTTAACAGCCGCAGAGCATATATTAAAGAATCAAAAGGAAGAGAGCTTTCGTTTTAAACAATTACGATCTTATTTTTTAGAGCAATTGCAAACACTTCCTCTAGAAATTGAAGTGAAAGGACATTCTACAGCTTGTTTACCACATATTATTGGGGTTACAATAAAAGGAATAGAAGGTCAGTATACAATGTTAGAATGTAACCGGCATGGTATTGCCATTTCAACTGGAAGTGCTTGCCAAGTCGGTAAACAAGAACCTTCAAAAACAATGCTCGCAATTGGAAAAACGTATGAAGAGGCAAAACAATATGTCCGCTTTTCTTTCGGACATCACACAACGAAAGAACAAATTGATACAACTATTCATGCACTACACACAATTGGAAATCAATTTTATAGAGGTGTTAAATCATTATGAAACAAAATGATCAAAAAAAGATTTTAGGCGAAGAAAGACGACAACTCATCCTCGAGTGGCTTCTTGCTGCAAATGAACCGTTATCGGGGAATGAGCTATCTAAAAAGACAAACGTAAGTAGGCAGGTTATCGTGCAAGACATTTCCTTACTAAAAGCACGAAATGAACCAATTATTGCGACTGCACAAGGGTATTTATATTTAAAACCACAAACAAGACAACAAGCTTTTGAACGCGTAATCGTATGCCAACATAAACCGGCAGAAGTACGTCAAGAACTTACTATGTTAGTTGACCACGGCGTTACGATTAAAGACGTAAAAGTTGAGCATCCTGTATACGGCGACTTAACAGCATCAATTATGGTAAGTAATCGCTTTGATGTAGAGCAATATTTACAAAAAATCGAAAACACAAACGCTTCCTATCTTTCGCAACTAACAGACGGTATTCACTTACATACAATTGAAGCAGATTCTAAGGAGAAATTAAATGCAGCTTGTGAGGCACTAGATAAAGCTGGATTTCTCGTTTATTAATGTAAAGCACAGAGGTTTTCATCATTCTCTGTGCTTTTATTTTGTAGATGATATAATATTGTAAACAATTGTAAAGGAGTATTAAATATGGGAATTGAACTCGTTCACTTTAGCACCGGTAAACCAAAACAAATGAAATATAACGAAGATAAAGAAATGATCACTGGTATATGTAAAGAGCCTACAGAAGAAGCTTTCCTCTCAAAAGATGGATTCCTTGGTGATGATGTAGCTGATTTAAAACATCACGGTGGACCTGACCGCGCTGTTTGTGTGTATTCATACGAACATTACGCACTATGGGAAGAAGAATTTCAAACAACACTTCCAGCTTCCACATTTGGTGAAAACATTACAGTAACAAATATGCTAGAGCGTGACGTATGCATCGGAGATACATATCAACTAGGCGAAGCAATCATTCAAGTAACACAAGCTCGCGTACCTTGTAGTACAATTTCAAAACGTCTTGGCATTCCTGGCATTTTGCCACGCATTGTAGCAACTGGATATACTGGTTATTTATGCCGCGTTCTTCAAGAAGGTACTGTACGTAAAGATTCTAAAATTACATTACTAGAGCGTCCATCAAACAATGTATCTGTTTTGTTCTCTAACGAAATTTATTTTCATAATAGAAAAGATAAAGATGGCATTGAGAAGATTCTTGCTATCCCAGAACTAGCTGATGTTTGGCGTGGTCAATTAGAAGATCGTCTTTCGAAGTTAAAATAACAAATCCCACCTTTTGCAGGTGGGATTTTATTAATCTATCAATATTGCATCTCTTGCTTCAATAGAATAGACAGCTTGCTCTGCCCCAAACCGATAATACGTTTGAATTAACTTCATACGTAACCGTTCTAAAAGTTTACGTGAAGGTGTATTAGCCATTTGTGTTACTGCAATTACTTTTGATAAATGTAATTCACGAAAAGCATAACGAAGTACTTCTTGAACTACTTCCGTTGCATAGCCAGCTCCCCAAAACATCGGCAAAAATTGATAGGATACTTCAATATCCTGATTAACATCATTTGGATCGATCGATACTACTCCCAAAAACGCTTTTGTTTTCTTCTCCTTAACAATCCAATACCAACAGTTTTCTTCAGGATGCAACATATCATTCAAAACACCTCTAATCGACTCTTCTTCACGCGGTCCACCAAGATATTTTCTCACTTCCTCATTTAAATATAGCTCTTTTATATTTTCGTAATCTAATTTATGAACTGTGTCTAATAAACAACGTTTCGTTTCAAGCAAGTTTAACAGCCCCCTCACTTCTTACAACCAATAAGAAGAATAACTCCCCAAAACAGTAACAGAAAAGCCAAGTGCTTCAAGTTCCATCATTACGCCTGGCAATAATACGTCATCATATGCTTTATCTACGTCGATTAAGAAAAAGTAATTTCCAAGACCTGTTTTCATCGGGCGAGATTCGATTTTTGATAAGTTTAATTTTCTCCATGCGAAAGCTGATAACACTTGATACAGCGCTCCTGCATAATCCGCAGGTAACGTTATCATAAGCGTCGTTTTCTCACCGCGATTTTCTCCGTTGTTTGGGAGTACTGCTTTCTTTTTCTTATGCAGAACAAGGAAACGCGTATGGTTGTTTTTATGCGTATGAATGTCACGCCTTACAATTGTTAATCCGTATTTTTCTGCCGCTGCTTCATTTGCAATGGCGGCAACTTTTTCTTCAGAATGTTCTTTCACATATTGCGCAGCAGCGCTTGTTGATGTCATATCTCGAACAGTTACGCCTTTTAATTCCTCATTTAAAAATTTATGGCACTGTGCAATGGCATGCGGATGAGAATGTACAGCGTATACTTCTTTCCACACTTCTTCGTACTGCGGGTGTACGAGTAAATGTTGCTGAATTGGCACTGTAATTTCTCCTACAATGGAAAGTGGCTGCTCATGTACGAGATAATCAACCGTTATATTAACTGAACCTTCTATGGCGTTCTCTAACGGTACGACCGCATAATCTACATTTTCATTTGCAGCTGCATCAATACAATCCGGAATCGTTCGATACGGTACATGCTCTGCTTCCGGAAAAAAACGACTCACCGCCATATTTGTAAATGTCGCTTCTGGTCCTAAATATCCTACTCGAATCATCGTCTTTTCCCTCTTTTTCGTTTTCTTACTGTTATACCATACTTTTTTATATTCTTCTATGAGAATTTCGAATATTAAAAAAAGACTAGCATTCGCTAGTCTAAATGTTTCTTGTATTCTCTTTGAGCGAAGAAGAAATAGATGATACATGCAGCAATGTAAAACAGAATAAACAAGCCCACTTTTCTTAATGATCCGTCCATAAAAAGAGTATTATGAAACGTATATAACGCAACTGCACTATGCATACTCCCTACTATAATTGGCGCAAAAAATAGCATACACAATTGCCAACGAGAAATCTTCCACACTTCTTCCTTCGTCATTCCAAGTTTAGAGAGCGCCCCGTACTGCTTTCGATCGGATGCAATATTATGAAACCATTTAAAATATACGATGCTACATGACGTAAGGAAGAATAATATGCTAATGAATGAGCCTATAAATAGAGTAATATCACCACCTTCTTTCATATTCACATATAATTCCATATTACTTCGAAACGCATCATTTGTATCATGTTTCATATGTTTCCGTAAATCTTCATTTAACCCCTTCGCACTTTCAATATTTGGTAATGTGTAGCCTCTATATATCATTTTTTCAGAATCCGGAATTGTATTTGCTATACTGTCAAAATCTTCATCATTCATGACGAAGAACAGACCATTAATGTGCGCGGGGTGATAATTAAATTCCACCCCTTCTTTCTGACCGTTATATACAAATTGATATGTTTGATTCATAACTTGCAATTGAATCTCTTTTTGATTATATAGATTTGGATAATTACGTTTATTATAATAAACAAGTGTAACTGTTCCTTTTTTAGGATGATACATTTTCTGTTTTTGTTTTCTTGCCTCTTGATTGTATTCACTTTCCCTTATAAGCGGTGCTATTGTTGTTTCTCCCTTATTGGACTGAAAGGATGCATACACTCCAACAAAACTCATAGATTGAAAATCATCATATCCATATTGATGTAATAAGTTTTCAACCTTGTCTTTCTCGAAAACTTCATGAGCAGAAGTGCCTTTTTCTATGTATGAAAATGAGTGTACTCCTCCGCCACGCCACATATCTTGCATGCTAGAAAAATATAAGAACACCGTACCTGTCGCCGTAACGACAAACGTTGTTGCCATAGACAACAGAAAGAAAAAGCGACTATTTTCCTTCATTCGATGTGACAATTGATTCACTATAAATAAATACGGATATGTATACATAATCCTTTTATTTCTTTTTATCACTTCTAATATTTGTGTAGCGCCATGTGTAAATGAGAAATACGTCCCAAAAGAAATGAGTATAACAACCGGAAAAAAGTATAATGCTATCGTTGTCATCGTCACTTGTAGTGCTAACGCATATCCGCCCACTAAACAAGCAAAACCGAATAAACAAAGCCACTTTGATGTTTTCCTCTCCCGTTTATCTGTTCGAAATTCTTTTAATAACCGAATGATTTTTATATTCCATATACGTAAAGCACTTATAAAAGATAAGAAAATAAATACGACCATATATGTAACAAACGTTACACCAATCGCTCTCATGTCAAATATAACAGGAAGTTCTTTTGGAAGGCGAAGTAACATGCTAAACACCATAAAAAAGAGTTTTAAAAAGATCATGCCAAGCCCGATACCGAAAATATTAGCGAAAATCCCGATCAATATTTGCTCGGCCATAATCACTCCTATTACGTTAGACTTCGTCGCCCCCATTAACATATATAGTCCTAATTCTTTCTTGCGTGCCTCTATGAAAATAGAAGTAGAATACAAAATAAATATAACGAAAAAAGAAATAATTATAACATTACATACGATAAGTCCCCAGCGTACATTTTGATACCACATTGTCTCTTGCATATACGGATGTACAATTACAGACATATATGCATAAGAAGCAAATATTGCAAAACAACTACTTAAGAAAAACACTTTATAATTACGCCAATTCCCCTTTATATTTTGCAGCGCTAGTTGCCTAATGTTCATCTACCGTCCTCCTGTAACTTACTACACACGTAAAAAGCTAGAGGTTTCCCTAGCTTTTTACGTGTTTTAAATATCCTCTTTGCGCGATCATAAAGTAAATGGCAGAAGCTAAAATATATGCTCCAATTACAATCGCACCTGATTTCCATAAATCGATATAAAGCATTTCCCCTAACGTATGAAGGGCAAATCCACTATGAATTGTACCGATTAAAATTGGGATAAAGAAGATAACACCCATTTGTCGAATTGCAATTTTACGAATTTCTTTATCTGTCATACCAATTCTTTTTAATGACTTAAATTGAATACGATCTTGTTCTTTATCATTAAACCATTTAAAGTATGTCATGCTACAAGCGAAGAAGAAGAACAGTACTGCTACGAAGAAGCCGATGAACATTGTAATTGCTCCTTGCTCCTTTATCGCTTTATACGTAAGGATAGAATTGTGGAAATTCTGTTGTTGTTCTTGTGCAATTTCTTTCTTTAAGTCTAGTACAAGATTTTCTGTTCCTTTCCAATCTTCAATATAATATCCATAATATTTCGTCTTTTCTTCATCTGCTACGAGCTGTGAATATTTCACAAAATCCTCATCATTCACAATCAAATAGCCACCATCATTAAAAACAGACTTTGATACTGGATCATTTAGCTTAATAGACTGTTTTTGTCCGTTCAATTTAAATTCAAATGGCTTCGTAAGATCCGGCTTGACAATATCATTCATCATATCAACTACAACCATCGTTGCACTCCCCGGCTTATTTTGCACTTCTGGCACGTTCTGTTTACGCGCTTCTTTATTATATTCCTTTTCAGAGATAATCCCTAACGGCATCTCATGTTCACCGTTAAACATCGTTACCTTTTGAGTTGCAGGAAGTTTTACATACGTTACTTTTCGCGCTTCTTCAAATCCGTGTTTTTTTATTAGTTCTTGTGCTTTCCCTTCACTGATGATGTTATGCGTATTTACCCCCTTTTCTTCATACGAAATAGCATGCGGAGCACTAGCTACTGTTTTATAACTCATATCCTCAAAGAACACGTACAGTGTACCAACTGCTGAAGAAACAACCGCCGTAATGATAGAAATTACAAATAGAAAACGAGCATTATCTTTCATTTTATAAATAAGATTGCTAAGTACGAACATATTTGGATACGTATAAAAAGATTGTTTTCTTTTTTGCAATGCTTTTAATACGACTGTACTACCTTGCGTAAACAGTAAATACGTTCCGCCTATTGTCAGCCCTACAATCGGTAAAAACAGCATTATAAAATTCATAAATGTCACTTGGAAGCTAAGCACATATGCGGCAATAATACATCCTATACCAGCTACACCTAACCATGTAAATGCAAAAGGCTCTACTTTTTGTTTTCTTGCCTCTCTTAATAAATCAATAATTTGCAAGCGTCCTACTGTCCAAACACTAAACAGTGATAGGATTAAAAAGAGGATAAAATATATGCCAGCTGTAATAAGAACTGCTTTTCCATTCCATACAAGCGGAAGTGTTTTATCTATTTTCAACAATACACTTAATGCTTGGAAGAAAAGTTTTGAACAAAGCATTCCAATCCCAATACCTACTACAATTGCAATACTACCTAACATCAGTTGCTCTAATATAATCATTCGGCCGAGCTGAGACTTCGTTCCACCTATTAATGTTAATAAACCGAATTCTTTTTTTCTTGCTCGTAAAAACGTTGAGTTCGCATATAAAATAAAGAGTGCTGAGAAGATGACTACAATATAATTCATCGATTCTAATCCTTTTGAAATCATCGTCTTCATACTAATATTACCGCTTACGACATCTGGATGATAAATGAAGGAAGCATACATGAAAAATACGACAATCGATAAACAACTACTAATAAGGAACGCTTTATAATTACGCCAATTTCCTTTTACATTGTTAAGCGCGAGCTGGCGAAAGTTCATGATATTCCCCCCCTAGCATCGCAAGTACGTCCAAAATTTCTTGGAAAAAGGCTTGTTTCGTTCTTCCTTTATGTATTTCTGAGAAGATCTCTCCATCACGTATGAAGAGGATACGTTCACAATAACTAGCCGCTACCGGATCATGCGTTACCATTGCAATCGTTACTTTCTTTTGCTCATGTAAATCTTGAAGTGCTCCCATTAATGATTTCGCTGACTTAGAATCTAAGTTTCCCGTTGGCTCATCCGCTAAAATTAATGTTGGTTCATGAATAATCGCCCTTGCAGCAGCTGCACGTTGTTGCTGTCCTCCTGATACTTCGTATACTTTTTTATTTAAAATTTCTTCGATGTTTAAAAACCTCGCAATTTCAAGTACTTTCGCATCAATTTCTTTTACAGATTTCTTCGCCATTACAAGCGGCAAAATAATATTTTCTTTAATGGATAACGTATCAAGTAAGTTGAAATCTTGGAAAATGAATCCTAGATGTGTACGGCGAAATTCCGCCAATTTTGCAGCACGCATTTGATTAATTTCTTCACCATTTACAAGCACATGACCTGAAGTTTGCTTATCAATTGTCGCTAATAAATTTAAAAGCGTTGTTTTTCCGCTTCCTGAAGGCCCCATAATTCCTACAAATTCGCCTTCTTCAATTTTAAAATTTATATCATTTAAAGCAGTCGTCGCTACTGAACCTTTTGATTGATACACCTTTGTTAACCCTTTTACTTCAAGAACACTCATTTCTAATCCCCCTATGTGTTTTCTTCTTACATTTACTATAAGAAAAATAAGAAAAAGAAACGAGTGATTTCCCTTACAAAACCATTTGTTATCTTACAATTTTGTCATTTTTCTCATTAATGTATGATATTCTTCATCTTTTGCAAATTGGAACGTAACTATTGTTCCTTCCCCTTCAGTTGATTGTACATACACTCCATGATGTAAATTACCGCAGATTTCCTTCGTAATATATAAACCCATCCCTGTCGCTTCCCTTGTTTTACGGCCGTTTATTCCCGTAAAGAACGGATCAAATATACGCTTTACATCTTGCTCTGGAATACCAATTCCATTATCTCTAATATGTAGTAATACCTTTTGATCCTTCTCTTCAATTTGAAATTGAATTTCTTTTTTCTCTGCTTCTGAAATTTTTGTATACTTAATTGCATTCACAACAATTTGGCCCAAGGCGATACTAAGCCACTTTCTATCAGACGCAATCATACAAGTCTCTTCTTCAAACATCATTTTCGGAAATACAGAAGATTGAATGAATGACTTTCGATTTTCATTAATAATATCTCGAATGACCTCTATAACATTTACTACTTCTACTTTATAATCTTTCGAAAACTGATCTAACCTTGCCATATGTAACGCTAAATCTAACCCATTTAAAATACGGTTATTTTCTTCACGAATACTTTCAATCGTTCCCCTTGCTTCACGGTGTTCCTTACCATATTTCTGTAACAATAATTCAATAACGGATACTGGTGTTTTCATTTGATGGATCCATTGATTCATGAAAATCATTTGCTGTTGCTCTTTTGCATGCTGTTTATGAACTTCATTCATATATTGCTGCCTTAATAGCGTAAACGCTTCAACAACCAGTTCTTGCTCTGACGTATAAGAAGTATCGATAAGTAAAGAGTCATGTAATGTATGTCCACCGGCAATATACTGTTCTATTCTCTTTAAAAACACACTTCGTTTTCGGTAATCGTAAATAAGGTATACACTAAACACAACTGTCCCTAATAACAGTCCGTATAGCCATGTACTCCAGTCCAGCGAACGCTTTTCTAAAAGGCTTTGCAACTGCAATACGAGCCCAAATAAACAAAGGCTTATAATGTAAGAAAGGATTAAGGAAAAACGGTCTATGAGGTAGCTTTTAATCTTCATGCCCTTCGCCCCACTCAGTAAGAAGAG
Organism: Bacillus sp. S4; assembly: GCF_040838205.1. Taxonomy (NCBI): domain Bacteria; kingdom Bacillati; phylum Bacillota; class Bacilli; order Caryophanales; family Bacillaceae; genus Bacillus; species Bacillus sp. S4. Next base: position 50,929 of record NZ_JBFPJI010000002.1, on the reverse strand, counting down.
CATAACCGTACCCACGCTTTGTGACAATTGCATTTTTAATGCCTAACTCCTCAAGTTTCTTCCTTACACGCTTTACATTCACAGTTAATGTATTATCATCAACAAAAGCTACTTCATCCCATAAGGCCTCTAACAGCTCTTCACGTGTCACGTATTGATTCGCTTGTTTCATTAAACATTCTAATAAATAAAATTCATTTTTTGTAAGTTCAGTTTGTTGCCCTTTCCACTCTACTGTGTGCTGTGATGGGAATAATAACAATCCATTAACACCTAAACAATCACTTTCCGCGGCCAAAGCATATTCACCATACCCGCGGCGAAGTGCACTCTTCACCTTTGCCATTACGATATCTAAATGGAACGGCTTTGTAATATAATCATCCCCGCCATTCTCAATCGCCATCACTTGATCCATTTCCCCTGTCCTTGCAGACACGAAAATAATTGGCGCATTCGATACAATGCGGATTTGGCGGCACCAGTAGAAGCCATCAAAGTATGGTAAATTAATATCAAGTAACACAAGATGAGGACTTACTTTTACAAACTCATCTTTTATATGACGTAAATCGCTTACTCTGAAAGATTGATATCCATACCTTTCTAAATGCTCCTCTAATATCTCTGCAATTTTTTCATCATCTTCTACAATTAATATTTTATACATGTTCCTTTTCTCCCCATAAAATATTTTTCTAAAACCACTCCTTTTTTCATTATAAATTGAAACTTTAATCAATGGGGATTTTTTCCTATATCGACTTATGGTTCGCCTATACGAATCGGATCCTTACTGGACTAAAATAGCAAAAAAAAAAGACCGCCATATTTCGGCAGTCTTAATCGATAAATTCAAATTGATATTCAAGAATTTTTACAATATCTCCGTCTGTTGCACCACGTGCACGAAGGGCTTCATCAATACCCATTCCACGCATTTGACGAGCAAATCGGCGTACAGATTCATCACGTGAGAAGTCTGTCATCTTGAATGTTTTCTCAATGTCATAACCAGAAATAACAAATGTGCCATCACTTTCGCGTGTAATTTCAAAATTAGATTCAGATTCAAATTTGTACATTACACTTGCTTCAGATTCTTCTACATCATCGTACATTGGGAATTCTGGTGTTGTTTCTAATAAGTTCGCTACTTCAAATAGTAAGTCACGAACACCTTGTTTCGTTACAGCTGAGATTGGGAAAATTTTTACTTCGTCTCCCAATTTCTCTTTAAATGCTTGTAAGTTTTCTTCTGCATCTGGCATATCCATTTTGTTTGCAACAACAACTTGTGGACGCTCAGTTAAACGCATATTGTATTCTTTTAGTTCATTATTGATTGTGACATAATCTTCATATGGCTCACGTCCTTCTAAACCAGACATATCGATAACGTGCACAATTACACGTGTACGTTCGATATGACGTAAGAATTGGTGTCCAAGTCCAACGCCGGAGTGTGCGCCTTCAATTAGTCCAGGAAGGTCAGCCATAACGAAGCTGCGGTTATCACCAGTTTCAACAACACCAAGATTCGGAACGATTGTTGTAAAGTGATATTCTGCAATTTTCGGACGCGCTGATGATACAACAGATAATAATGTAGATTTACCTACACTTGGGAATCCAACAAGTCCAACATCTGCTAGCACTTTAAGTTCTAGCGTGACATCACGTTCTTGACCTGGTTCCCCGTTCTCAGCGATTTCTGGCGCTGGGTTCGTCGCTGTTGCGAAACGTGAGTTACCACGGCCACCACGGCCACCTCTTGCGATTACAGCTGTTTGTTCATGCGTTACTAAATCGGCAAGAATTTCACCTGTTTTTTCATCTTTCACTATTGTTCCTGGTGGAACCTTTACGATTAAATCTTCAGATTTACGACCGTGCTGACCTTTACTCATTCCGTGCTGACCGCGATCAGCTTTGAAATGACGTTGGTAGCGGAAGTCCATTAATGTACGTAAGCCTTCCTCAACAACAAAAACAACATCTGCACCTTTACCACCGTCGCCACCTGCTGGGCCACCTTTAGGTACATACTTCTCACGACGATACGCAACCATTCCGTTACCACCGTCGCCGCCTTTTACATATATCTTGACCTGATCTACAAACATTATTTCACCACACTTTTTTCGATTAGTTGTAATATAACTGAGACTTCTTCGTCTCGTACTGTATAAGAAATGGAATACCATTTATTGTTTTGGTTCGCAAGCCACGTTTGTAGTTCTTCTACATTCGTTAGCTTTCCACGAAAATCAAAAAAGAAACGAGCATTCTCCGCGTCACATTCAATTGTGATACAAACATAATTTTCAACATATACGTCTAAACTATGCTGAAGCATCGAGAAAAACTGATTCGTCCATGTACATACAGTCTCATCTAGATGAGATAAGTTATGTACTTTCCCTAATACTTCGTACTCCAATAAGCACGGTTGCTGTTTCCAATTATATGTTAAAATCCACTCTGAAAATAAAGGCATTGATAGCCCTATCAGATTGGATTCTTGTCTCGCTTCTTGGACAAAACGATCGATGAGCCTATGAATCTCTTCCACTTTTCCAAGGGAAAGATTTCCTTTAACCATCTGCAAACGATTGAGCCAATCATGTCTTGAATGGCGCAATGCATCTATAATTGTCCATTTTTCATTCATTTAGATACCCCTTAATATAGAAAAACTCTAACCTGCACTCAGGTTAGAGTTTTCCGTGAGTTCTTATGCTTCTTGAGCAACAGGATATACGCTCACTTGTTTGCGGTCACGACCAAGACGCTCAAAGCGTACTACGCCGTCAACTTTCGCGTATAAAGTGTCATCGCCACCACGACCAACGTTAACACCTGGATAAATTTTTGTACCGCGTTGACGGTAAAGAATTGAACCACCTGAAACCGTTTGACCATCTGCGCGTTTAGCACCAAGACGTTTTGACTGAGAGTCACGACCGTTCTTTGTACTACCTACACCTTTCTTAGATGCGAAAAACTGAAGATCTAATCTTAACATACGTTACACCTCCTGCACTTTTTCTATTAAACGGATATATTTTCCGTAATCAAGTTCAATCGTCTTAAGTGAAACAACCAATCCTTCTAAAAGTATTTGTGCTTTTTCTGCTGTATGAGCGTCTAAATCATTAGGCAATTCATACGTCAAGAATCCGCCATCACTTCCGAGTTCAATAGTTGCCTGCACATTACAAAGTTCTTCCACTGCATTTATAGAACCAAACACAACCGCTGTAGTTCCAGCACAGACAAGATCTTGTCCATGTGGCGCATAATTGGCATGTCCAGTCATTTTAAATGATTGGATACTTCCTAGTTTCGTGCGACTTATCGTAATCTTAATCATCTTAACCAGAATTAAGCGTTGATAGCTTCAACTACTAGCTTAGTGTAAGGTTGACGATGACCTTGTTTCTTACGATTGTTCTTTTTCGCTTTGTATTTGAAAACGATGATTTTCTTAGCGCGACCTTGTTTTTCAACTTTCGCAGTAACTGTTGCACCTTCTACAACTGGGCTACCAACTTTCACGTTTTCGCCACCAACGAAAAGAACTTTGTCAAAAGTAACAGTTTCACCAGCTTCAACATCTAATTTTTCAATGTAGATTGCTTGACCAGCTTCAACTTTAATTTGTTTTCCACCTGTTTCGATAATTGCGTACATACTTGCACCTCCTCTTAATTACTAAGACTCGCCAAAAACGAGGTAGACATAAAATGTCTTTAGGGAACCTGTCTTGTGCGGTTGTAGCATATAGCAGTTTAGGTGCTATAAACTATAACATAAAAATATTACCATGACTCATTGACTATTGTCAATGAATGTTCTGCTAACTATTTTTTCCGTTCTACAATTTCTTTCTTACTTCCAAAACGGATAATAGCGTACTTTTCGATAATATCATCTTTGAAATAAATTTCAAATGGAATATTTTTTTGTAATTCTTTTTGTGAAAAATGTTTTTGCAAAATTTTTGGTGCAGCGATTAATACTGCTTCATCTTCTATATTGCCATATGTAATTAACTCTCTCTCTAGCTCATATGCAATTGTTTCATAAGACATAACATACCCCGTCGCTTTACAAGGTACACATTCTTCTAATAATACGTCACGTAACGAATGTTTCTTACGTTTTCGCGTCATCTCTAAAATACCTAGCTCTGTAAACCCAAGCACTCTTGTATATGTGCGATCATCTTGCATAGCAGCTATGAGGCGTTCTCTTACCTTCTCTTTATCTTCCCGTCTTTTCATATTAATAAAATCAATTAATATCATCCCGCCAATATCACGAAGTCTTAATTGACGAGCAATCTCTTCAGCAGCCATTTCATTTGTGCGAAATACGGTATCTTGTAAATTTTGTTTTCCAGTAAATTTACCTGTATTCACATCAATTACAGTCATCGTCTCCATTTGTTCTACAATTAGATAGGCACCATTTGGTAGCCACACAATTTGTTGAAGTGCTTTCTCGATTTCACGATCTATTCCAAAATGGTTAAACATCGAAGATTTTTCATTATAAAAGGATACTCTTTCTTCCCCTACTTTTTCTTCTAATTCTTTTACTATACTTCTCGTATCTACAACTATTTTTTCAATTGTTTCAATTGGGTTCTCCTGAAATACACGATCTAAAAACGTCGCTGGTTGATGAAGTAGTAAGGGCGCCTTCCCTTGATCTTCTTTTCTTTTTAACTCTTCATATAACTTCTGCAACCCCTGCATTTCAGCTTGTATTTCATCGATCGTTCCTTTTTCAGAAGCAGAACGGAAAATGTATCCACCCGTTCCTTCTACTTCAATTCCCAGTAACTGTTGTCTTCTTTTATTATTTTTTATTTTCCGAGAAACAGCGCGCATGTCATCATACGGCATGTAAACAACATATTTTCCGGTAAATTCTACCTTCGCCGTTAATTTTGGCCCCTTCGTATCAATTGCCTCTTTCACAACTTGTACAAGTATCGCCTGCCCTTCATGTATGCGATATGAAGATGGTACATCATCAAACGAAAGATATGCATGTTTTTCTAATCCGATATTTACAAAGGCTGCGTTCATTCCAGCAATTGTTCTTACGATACGCCCAACATAAATATGTCCGACAATCTCCTGCTCTTCATTCCGTTTCCATAAAAGCTCGACAATTTTTTGTTTCTCTTCTATCGCAACACGCTTTTCCGAACCAGTGTAGTTAATATATAACGTCTTCAAAATTATTTCCTCACTTTTCACTTCTTTTCCTTACAATATAAAAGGTTAGTGTCGTCGTCAACACTAACCAATTAATTCTTCAACAGATGAGGTTGTTCGTTTTTCAGCAAAATACGCATACAACAATTCATTTTCGTCCAATGTGTAATGCTCTTTATATTTTCCATGGACGATAATAGAGTGTTTATATCCTCTGCGAAATTTTGTGAAAATCGTATATAAATGATCTTCCGTGTTCACCTCAATAGGTGCTATTTTTTCAATATCTCTTTTATTCCCATAATAACGTTCTAATAAAAAACGCATAAATGCGTACCGTCTTTGTTTCCATTCTTGATATAAAGAAATCGCTAGAAAAACGAGTAATACCCACATCATAATGTTATTACTATTCCAAAGTAACTGCCATCCTAATATTACACTAAAAAAAACACATGACAATTTCATCATCTTTTCATGTGCTTGTAAATAGGGAAAACGATATGATAATACATTAAATAATACTTTTCCGCCATCAAGTGGCCAAATAGGCAATAGATTAAACCCTAAAATAATGACATTATTCCATACAAAGAAATGGTACAAATCATCAGTTACCCAGCCCGCTTGATACAAAATGTAAGCGGCCACAATCATCCATATATGCTGAATTGGCCCCGCCATAACGACAATTAATTCTTCTTTCAATGATTTGTTACCATGTTCTTCCATCTCGACTACGCCACCAAACGGCAAAAGCTGAATTTGTTTAATACGCCAATTATAATACGCTGCGGCAAAAGCATGCCCAAGCTCATGAATGAGAACGATACAAAATAACAATAGCAACTCTTTAAAACGCGCCGTAAAAATACCAATAACAATAATAACCCAAAACAACGGATGCACGGAAATTTTCGTGAAAACATCCCTATATTTAATCAAATGAAATCACCTGAATTGGATCAATAAATTTTTCATTCTTTTTTATTGCAAAATAAAATTTTCCATTTTTATTATTTTCATCATTACTCACTATTCCAATTTTTTGTTTCTTTGAAACGTAATCATATAATTTTACTGACATATCATTTAAATTTGCATACCATGACTCCGTGCCATCAGCGTGCTGAATTTGAACTGTATTTCCAAGTTCCTCTTTCTTGCCTGCAAAAACAACTAGCCCTTCATTCACTGACTCAACTGTTGCATTTGTAGCTGTTTGGACAAATACACCTTGACCATTTTTTTGAAAGCCTTGCATCACCTTTCCAGAGGCAGGAATTGCATAATCCTTTTGCTGAATCGCTCCTTCCTTTCTCTCATTAGGCGAATAGAATACGAGAGGTTTTCCAAACTGCTTTTCGTACCATTTCGCTACAGTGGCAAACTGAAACTCCTCTTTCATCACTTTTTCTGTAACTGCTTTAGCACCATCGAAAGAAGAAGGAGCATTCTTGTATAAAATAGCAACAGAAAGAACTAATATTGCTGATAGCAACACTTTGAAGAGAAAAACTTCTTTTCGAAATAGAGGATGAATTTCCTTCTCCCCCTCTTCAATAAAGACCGTTTCGCTATCAAAATCTCCTCCCGCAAAATACCGCTCTTCCTCCATCCTTTCTTGCTCTGCTTTCCTTTTCGCAATCCGCTTTTTAATTTCTTCCACACGTCTATTCTTCATACTGTCTCCTTTCTTTCGTTAGCCTTATTCAAATAGAAACAGTTATATACAGTTTGTACATATGTATGAGTTATAGAAGGAAGATATTCATGCGAAGAAAAAAGAAAGCACTCCGCATTTATGCGAAGTGCTTTTAACGGATTCCAAAGAAATTTTTCATCTTTGTAAATACCGATACTTTTTCTTGTTCAAATGCTTGTAATGGTACATTCTCACCTAACAAGCGTCTTGCAATATTACGATAAGCTATTGCTGCTTTCCCACTAGGTTGCAGTGCTACAGGTTCACCTGTATTCGTAGCACGAATAACTTCATCATCATCCTCGACAACTCCAAGAAGCTCGATTGACAGTGTACGTACGATTTCATCAACGTCTAACATATCCTGTTCATGAAGCATATGACTACGCACACGGTTAATGACAAGTTTCGGTGGTTCAATATCCTCTTTCTCTAAAAGCCCGATAATACGATCCGCATCACGCATTGAGGATACTTCTGGTGTTGTTACAACGATTGCTTTATCCGCACCTGCTACTGCATTTTTAAACCCCTGCTCAATCCCCGCAGGACAATCAATTAATATGTAATCATAATCTTGACGTAATACTTGTATTAATTCATCCATTTGTTCAGGTGTTACCGCCGATTTATCGCTCGTTTGTGCTGCAGGTAATAAATAAAGATCATCAAAACGCTTATCTTTAATAAGAGCCTGAGGTAAACGACAACGTCCTTCAACGACATCAACAAGATCAAATACAATACGATTTTCCAGCCCCATTACTACGTCTAAATTGCGTAAACCGATATCTGTATCAATTAAACATACTTTTTTTCCAGATAACGCAAGGGCTGTACCAATGTTCGCAGACGTTGTAGTTTTACCTACTCCGCCTTTTCCAGATGTAATTACTATTGCCTCTCCCACAGCTATACAATTCCCCTTTCTAACTTGGTTAAATTAGGTCTAAGATGAGTGAGAAGTTGCAGGCGATCGACAACAATGTGATTGTTCTCATTAATGTACGCACATTCTGCCGCCTCTGCTCCGTCTTCTTTCTCTTCCGGAGCCCGCATTGTCACATCACTAATTCGAAGTTGCATAGGGTTCATACTAGATGCAGCAATAACAGCTTCTGAATCTCCATCATACCCCGCGTGTGCAATTCCTCTTAATGATCCCAAGACAAAAATATTCCCCCCAGCGATAACCGTTCCGCCTGGATTAACATCTCCAATTAATAATAAATTGCCTTTTACATGTAACACTTGTCCAGAGCGAACAATTTTGGAAATAGGGACAATTTCTGTTTCTTCTTTCCAAGCTATTGCTTCTGCTTTTGTTATAACATCACTTTCGATTGATTCCACAACAAGGTTCTTCTTATTGCGAATTAACGTACGAATCTCTTCTTGTTGTACTTCTGTTAAATAGCGATTTCCTACTTTAACACGCACTTCAATTAAAGAACGTCCGTCACCCTCATAGTAATGTGTAGAAAGCTTTTCATCCAATTCTTTTAGTAGCTCAGAGAATGAACAGCAATCATCTAAATGAAGTGTTATTCCATCTTTTGTCCCTTTTATCGTTACATTTTGTTGCTTTTTTTCTTCCACTAAAGTTCACCCCACCGATTCAATTCGACATAAAATTAGAAAATCCTTTTTTCCTTTTCTTCTATCGCTTTTGAAAGACGCACTAAATATCGTCTCAGTGGGAAACAAACTATTAACAAGAAAATTCCATTTAGCAATAAAGTAGCAAGGAGACGGTCTGTGAAAAAGACAGATGCTGACATGTGAGTACGTCCTAACAAAGTTAAAAACCCATACACATAATACTCTAATGCTGCAATGCCAGCCAGTACGATAGAAGCGACAATAAATAAATTCAATTGTAATACCTTCATCACACTATAAACTAAATAAGCTAAAATCGGATAAGCAAAAATATATATACCGACAAGTTCTGTGTATACGGTATCAAATAAGAAACCAAATAATAGTCCGTAGTAAATCCCTTGAATCGGACTATAGTACACTGTAATAAAACATAACACAATTATAAAGAAATGCGGTGCTGCTATACTATTTTTCCAAAAGACGTCTGTTGGAACAACAGTAGAGAACATATTTTCAAATAAAAAAACAAAAAGGAGCAGAAGAGGAAGAGCTGCTCTTTTTAAAATCGTCATCATCTCTTCTCCCCCTCCTATTCTAACGACGCTGTAGGCATATCACGTTTTGCAACTATAATATGCTCTACATCATTCAAATCAGCGGATGGTTTTACATAAGCTGTTTTTGTTAAACCGTATGGATCTGGCTGAACATCAACAATTTTCCCAATCGCAAGACCTTTTGGGAAGATATCACCAAGTCCAGATGTTACAACTAGTTGATCTTTTTCTACTTTTGCATCAGAGCTAATCTTTGTGAAAAGAAGTAGTTGTTTTTCTTTATCGTAACCTTCAATCAATCCAAAGATATTTTCTTGTCCTTGTACAATAGCAGAAACACGGTTTGTTCGGCTCATAGAACTTAACAACTCTACTGACGATGTAAACTGAGATGCACTTTTTACGCGTCCAACTAAACCTTTCGGAGTTACAACAGCCATATCTTTTTTAATCCCTTGCTGTGCTCCTTTATCAATTGCAACTAAATCGTACCATTTATCGGGATTACGAGAAACCACACTAGCTTGTACTTCCGTATAATCACCACGAGACTTTTCTTTACCAGTTAATTCTCGTAGTTTTTTATTCTCATCCTCTAAATTTTTCACTACTACAGATAAATCTGCGGTAGTATCTAATTTTGCTTTCAGCTTTTTATTCTCTTCATACGTGCGCTTTACATCTTCTACGTTTTCGAAGAATCCGGCAACATAATTCGCTGGCTTTTGGAATACACGTTCTACAACACCGACAGTATCTTTTATAAACTGCTCTGGCCATGATAAACTGTTCCGTTCTTTCAATGAGATTCCAATCAATGCCACGAGAAGAATAATACTAACTAACAAAACAATTAATCTTTTGTTTAAGAAAAACTGTGGCACGTTCACACCCTCTTAATTTCATTGATTTTTATTTTGCAATATTATCGAGCAGCAGTTTTGAAAAGGTCGATATTGTCTAATGCTTTACCCGTTCCAATTGCTACGCAATCTAATGGATCCTCTGCAACAAGAACTGGCATATTTGTTTCTTCACTAATAACTTTATCTAAGTTACGTAGTAATGCCCCCCCACCTGTTAATACGATACCACGGTCCATAATATCCGCTGCTAATTCAGGTGGAGTTTTTTCTAACGTATTTTTAACTGATTCTACAATTGCATCTACTGTATCTTTTAATGCATCTGCAATTTCTTCTGGTTGAATTAGTACTGTTTTTGGTAAACCACTTACTAAATCACGACCGCGAATTTCCATAGGCTCGATACCCTCTGGCTCGCCTGCAGAACCGATTTCTAATTTTAGTGCTTCAGCTGTTCTTTCACCGATCATTAAGTTGTAGCTTTTCTTAATGTACTGAATGATTGAATCGTCCATATCATCACCAGCAACACGAACTGATTGACTTGTTACAATACCACCTAAAGAAATAATTGCAACTTCTGTTGTACCACCACCGATATCAACAACCATACTACCAGTCGGCTCCCAAACAGGTAAGTTTGCACCAATTGCTGCTGCAAATGGCTCTTCGATTGGATAAGCATCACGAGCACCAGCTTGACGAGTCGCATCGATTACCGCACGTCTTTCTACAGCTGTAATACCAGATGGTACGCATACCATTACGTATGGCTTACGTGAGAAGAATCCATTTGATTTTTGAGCTTGTTGAATGTAGTATTTCATCATTATTGCTGTTGTTTCATAATCAGCAATTACACCATCTTTCATAGGGCGAAGTGCCACTACGTTTCCTGGTGTACGACCAATCATTTGTTTTGCATCGCTACCTACCGCAACGATTTGTTTCGTATCAGTTTGTAATGCTACTACTGAAGGTTCACGTAAAACTACACCTTTTCCTTTCACATATACAAGCGTGTTCGCTGTTCCTAAGTCAATTCCAAGATCGCGAGTAAATCCACCAAATCCAAACATATCATTTATCTTCCCTTCTTATTTTCACGGACTCATTTTTCTTACTTTATATTTATAAAAACAGTACGTTTTTTTATATCTGTATCCTTCTTGTAGATAATTTTCTACAAAAAACTCATAAATCACATTATAAAACAAAATAGGTAAAAAGAATAGTCTTAAATATGACCTTTTTCCTTTAAACTCACGAATTTATGGTCACCTATTATGATATGATCAAGCACTTCAATTCCAATAATTCGACCACATTCTACTAGTCGTTTTGTAACTTCAATATCTTCACGGCTCGGCGCCGGATCTCCTGAGGGATGGTTATGAAGACATATAATAGAGGCTGCTGCCCGACGGAACGCTTCTTTAAAAACTTCCCTTGGGTGCACAATCGACGTATTTAAACTTCCAATAAAAATAGTTTGCCTATGTATAACTTGATTTTTCGTATTCAAATATAAACAAACAAAATGCTCCTGTTGCAAAAAACGCATCTCTTCCATCATATAACTCGCACAATCTTCTGGACTTCGAATACTATATCTATTTTGATATTCTAAACGTACCATTCTTCTACCTAATTCAAAAGCAGCCATAAGCTGCGACGCCTTTGCAATCCCAACACCATGAATGCTCATCATCTCTTCTAACGTTGCATCCTTTAACATTCGTAGGCCGTCAAAATGATGTAGAATATTATCTGATAACGTTAACACCGTTTCTTCTTTAGAACCCGTTCTGAGTAAAACTGCAAGAAGTTCTCGATTCGATAAACTTCCTGCTCCTTCTAACAATAAACGCTCCCGTGGCTGTTCTTCTCTCACAACATCACGAATACCGTTCATCTCTCCACCCCTTTTTTTACGATTTCTCCTAAAGAAAACCCCATGCAATTTTACGCATGGGTTACATCGCTATCAAACTGTTTTAGTTCACGGACAAGACGCGCAATTGGCAAGCCAACTACACTGTAGTAGTCCCCTTGAATATGTTGAACAAAAATAGACCCTTTACCTTGAATTCCATAGCTTCCTGCTTTATCAAGCGGTTCCTTCGATGCAACGTATACGTCTATTTCCTCTTCTGTTAATTCCCAAAATGTTACTTCTGTACGTTCATAAAAAGTTACCGTTTTTTCTTTCAATATAATTGCAACACCTGTGTATACTTCGTGTGTTTTCCCCGATAATAATCGTAACATTTCTTTCGCCTCAGCCTCATTAAACGGCTTTCCAAGAATACGTGAATCATATGTAACAATTGTATCTGCACCTAATACAACGTGATCACTATGATTTTCTGCCACAGCAGATGCTTTTTGCAAAGCAAGCGACATAACAATATCAGAAGGTGACAAATATGCACCAATCGTCTCTTCTACTTCACTAACAACGATTTCAAATGGCACATCAGCTAATTCAAGCAGTTCCTTCCTCCTAGGTGATCCTGAAGCTAAAATAATTTTCCTCATATTTTCTCCTTCCCTTCTCGCATGAAGCAGAATAATTCAAATCAATCGTATCAAAGGAATAGTTTCCCCACAAATTCTAGAAATATCATTTTCTCTAAACAAAATAATAGTTCTTTTTAAATACGATTATATTCTGCCCATACAGAAAGCACTTTGCTCTAAATTCAAAAGAAAAGAAAGAAGTATATGTACTTCTTTCTCCTTCATCTTATTATCTTATTATTTTACTTTTTGTGAAACCATTTTTTCGTACGAAAGTAATCCATCAATAATAACTTGATTTAATTTAGCCACAGATCCCTTATCGCTCTTCCCTTCCTTAATCGTTTGCACCGCTATTGACGTATACGTATAAAGCTTCTTCGCATCTTCACGCTTCATACTCTTCCCTTCCTTTTCAATAGCTTTCCACTCTTTTTCAATCGCCTCTACATCTTTTGAATTACTTTTTCCACTAGTTTGTACGCTGGACACATATTTTGTTAAATGAGTATATAATGGCTGCACTTTCGCTAAAAACATTCCTACTTCTTTATCATTTTTGAGCAATGCTGTATCTGTAATATCCCAATTTTTTTTCAAAACTGAAACACCATCTTGCTTATACTGATCTATTAATTGATTAACACCCTGTTCATCGCTCGTAATACCAACAACTAACGCATACTTATCACCACTCGGTTTCAAAGTAGCCACGCCCCCATTACTTTTCCACTCTTTAATAGCAGCCTGTCCTTTTTCTTCAGAGGAATAAAGCCCTCCTTGAACGAAAAATAGTTTCATCGGGTCTAATGACGTTCCTACCTGCGCTTTTTGTTTTTCCTCTTTTGGTGCCGGTGTTTGTTCTGCCGTTCCACCCACCTTTGATTCTTCATTCCCCATCTGCTTCGAAGCTGTTACTTCGCTTCCCCCTGTCGTTCCTTGTCCTTTAAGTACATGCAGCATTCCCATTCCAAACGCCGTACCAATAACAATTGCAGTTGCAACGATTGCAATTATTGTATTACTCCACTTCTTTCGTTTTTTTTCCTTAGACACTAATTTCGCTTTTTGAAACGGAACAACGTTTTTTAGTCTTTCACTTTCTATTACCATCCAGTCAAACTCATCTTTCTTCTTTTCCTCATACTTCGCTTCTGTTCCATTTACTTTCACTGAGATCGTTCGTGATTGCTTGTCCATACACTCACACCTCACCTCTTATCGTTGTCCGCATCATATCATATTCACTTCGCAAAAAAACGAGATATTTGTCAGAGAAATTCGCCAAATAACCCTATATATTTATCTTATATGTATGCATTTGACTTCATTTGTAGAACAAAAAACTAGATAGCAAAGACTATCTAGTTTTTCTCGCGAATATATTTTCGAACTTCAGAAATGAAATAAAGAGAACCTGTTATGATAAAGACATCATTTTCTCCAATCATACCAACTTTTGTATCAATTGCCTCTTTCCAATCTTCAAAAACTAATTTTGACTCTTGTTGTGAATACGATGCAAGCTTGTCAGCAGAAATGGCACGATCAAAGGCAAACGTCGTAAATATTATTTCATCAGCAACTTTTTCTAATTGCCCTACCATGTTATGTAACTGTTTGTCACCAAGAGCAGTAAATAAAACTATTATATTCTTCTTTTTATAATGTGCCTCTACTGTTTTTACAAGACTTTCAATACCTTCTGGATTATGAGCACCATCTATTATAATATCTGGATTACTTTGTAACTTTTCAAATCGACCAATCCAGTAGGCTTCTTGTAAGCCAGCTTTCATTTCCTCTTCATTAATTAAAAATGATAAATATGTTTTTAAATACATGACTGCCATAAGCGCTAGCGCTGCATTGCCTACTTGATGAATACCTTTCATTGAAATCCGAACATTTTCAAATGAGGCGAATGGACAAGCAAAATCAAAATGTTCCCCATCTTCATTAGAATGTTTATGTAATGTTGTAAACTGTTTTCCAAATTCATATAAACTTGCATGATTTTCCTTAGCAACCTTTTGAATTACTTGTAATGCTTCTTCATTTTTCACACCAGTAATAACTGGAACACCAGACTTAATAATTCCTGCCTTTTCATATGCAATTTCTCCTAGTGTATTGCCTAAAATATGCATATGATCGTGACCGATATTCGTAATAATCGTGAGAACCGGATGAATAACATTTGTAGAATCAAATCTTCCCCCAAGCCCCGTTTCAAATAAAACAACATCACAGAAATTAACTTTACCGAAATAACAAATTGCCATTACTGTAATGATTTCAAATTCAGTCGCTTCTCCTAATTCCGTCTCATCTAATTTTTCAACGACTGGCTTTACCATATTTACAAGTTCCGCAATCTCTTCATCTGCAATCGGTATTCCGTTTATACTAATACGTTCATTGAATGTTTCTATGTAAGGCGATGTAAACGTTCCTACTTTATATTTCGCGCCTTCTAACATGTAGCGCATATATGTTAAAGTTGAACCTTTTCCATTTGTGCCGGCAAGATGAACACATTTTATATGACGCTCTGGATTTCCGAGTTCTTCTAACATCCATTGCATTCTTTCTAGTCCTGGTTTTATCCCAAATTTCAATCGGCTATGAATCCAGCTTATCGCTTCTTCGTATGTATGTATCACGTTTGCTATTCCCCTTTCAAAAGACAAACTTCTTAATTCTATTATACGCAAAGAAAAGAGACTCACCAATATAGTGAGTCTCTGAAAAACATTTTATTTTTCAAGATCAGCTAGGCGTTGACGAACCGCTTCGCGTTTTTCTAGATAATCTTGCTCTTTCGCACGCTCTCCGTCAATAACTTCTGCAGGAGCTTTTGCTACGAATCCTTGGTTTGAAAGTTTCTTCTGTACACGTTCTATTTCTTTATCGAACTTCTCAAGTTCTTTTTCAAGACGCGCTTTCTCTTCATCAAGATTGATAAGATCAGCTAACGGTAAGAATAACTCTGCACCTGATACGATTGCAGTCATCGCTTTTTCTGGCGCTTGTAAATCAATCTTAATTGTTAGTTCACTTGGGTTACAGAAACGCTCAATATAAGAACTGTTTTTCGTAAGCTGAGCTAGTACTACCTCGTCTTTTGCTTTAATTTGCATTTGAACTTTTTTGCTCATTGGTGTATTTACTTCCGCACGGATGTTACGAACAGAGCGAATGATATCAACTAGAAGGTGCATTTCTGCTGCCGCTTCTTTATCTTGTAAATCTTCGCGAACTGTTGGCCATGCTGCTACTGTAATAGACTCGCCTTCATGCGGTAAATGCTGCCAAATTTTCTCTGTTACAAATGGCATGAATGGATGTAATAGACGCATTGTTTGGTCTAATACGTAAGCTAAAATAGAACGAGTTGTTTTCTTAGCTGCTTCATCTTCACCGTATAGTGGCAGTTTCGCCATCTCAATGTACCAGTCACAGAAATCATCCCAAATGAAGTTGTATAATGAACGACCAGCTTCACCGAACTCATATTTATCCATGTTACGTGTTACACTTTCGATTGTTTCGTTTAAGCGAGTTAAAATCCACTTATCTGCAACTGATTTTTCACCAGTTAAATCGATTTCTTCATACTTCATGTCATCCATGTTCATTAATACGAAACGTGATGCGTTCCAAATTTTATTAATGAAGTTCCAAGTAGATTCTACTTTTTCCATGCTGAAACGTAAATCTTGACCTGGTGCACTTCCTGTTGATAAGAAATAGCGCATTGCATCTGCACCGTACTTCTCGATAACATCCATTGGATCAATACCGTTACCAAGAGATTTACTCATTTTACGCCCTTGCTCATCACGAACTAAACCGTGAATTAATACATCTTTAAATGGACGCTCTCCTGTAAACTCTAAACCTTGGAAAATCATACGAGATACCCAGAAGAAGATAATGTCATAACCAGTTACTAAAGCATCTGTTGAATAGAACTTTTTAAAGTCTGCTGCATCTTCATTCGGCCAGCCAAGTGTTGAGAATGGCCATAGCGCTGAACTAAACCATGTATCAAGCACGTCATTATCTTGATTCCAGTTTTCAATATCCGCTGGCGCTTCTGTGCCTACGTATACTTCACCAGTTTCTCTATGATACCAAGCTGGAATACGGTGGCCCCACCATAATTGACGAGAAATACACCAGTCATGAATGTTTTCCATCCAGCGTAAGTATGTGTTTTCGAAACGCTCTGGTACGAACGTTACTTTTTCTTCTTCTTTTTGTTGAAGTTTTACCGCTTTTTCTGCAAGTGGAGCCATTTTTACGAACCATTGTGTTGATAAGTAAGGCTCAACAACTGCACCGCTACGCTCACTATGACCTACTGAGTGCATATGAGGCTCAATTTCTACTAATACGCCAGCTTCTTGTAAGTCTTTCACTAACTCTTTACGGCATTCGAAACGATCCATACCGTTGTACTTACCAGCTTTTTCGTTCATTGTTCCATCTTCGTTCATTACTAAAATACGTGGTAAGTCATGACGGTTACCTACTTCAAAGTCATTCGGGTCATGAGCTGGTGTAATTTTTACAACGCCTGTTCCGAAGTCTTTTTCTACGTATTCATCAGCAATAATCGGAATCTCACGGCCTACGATTGGAAGTGTTACTGTTTTTCCGATTAAATGTTTGTAACGATCATCTTCTGGATGAACTGCTACCGCTGTATCACCAAGCATTGTTTCTGGACGAGTAGTTGCAAGGCGAATGTGACCTGAACCGTCTGTTAGCGGATAGTTCATATGGTAGAATGCACCTTGAACTTCTTTATGAATTACTTCAATATCAGAAAGAGCTGTGCGTGTTGCTGGATCCCAGTTGATGATATACTCACCGCGGTAAATTAAGCCTTTTTCATATAATTGAACGAATACTTTATTAACAGCGTTAGATAAACCTTCGTCTAATGTGAAGCGTTCACGAGAATAGTCTAGTCCTAAACCAACTTTCCCCCATTGTTGACGAATGTGAGAAGCGTATTCTTCTTTCCATTCCCAAGCTTTTTCAAGGAATTTCTCACGGCCAAGATCGTAACGTGAAATACCTTCTTCACGAAGTTTCCCTTCTACTTTCGCTTGCGTTGCGATACCAGCATGGTCCATTCCTGGAAGCCATAATACATCATAACCTTGCATACGCTTTGTACGAGTTAAAATATCTTGAAGAGTTGTATCCCAAGCATGACCTAAGTGTAACTTACCAGTTACGTTCGGAGGTGGGATTACAATTGTATATGGTTGTTTCTTCTCGTCTCCTGTTGCTTCGAAATATTTGCCTTCAAGCCACCACTTGTAAAGGCCTTCTTCAACGGACATATGATCATATTTAGTTGGTAAATTCTTTTCCGTGTTTGACATTATTTTCCCTCCTTAAAATAAAAAATGCCCCTCATCCAAAAAAGGACGAGGGACATCGCGGTACCACCTTTATTTACAAACAAATTCAGAATTTGCTTATACTCTTAATTTGATAACGGACAAATCCGTCTTTTCCTAATGAGAACCATTCCGTTCAGAAAAGATGCTCCAGGGCTACCTTCTAACATAACTATCTAGAGAACCTCCCAGCCAATGGTTCCCCTCTCTGAAGACGTTTCATGTTATACTCTTCCCCTTCGTTGCATTTATGTGATTGTTAATTATTATATACAATAGTGTAAAAAACGAAACCTTATTCGTCAAGATAAATTTGAAACTATGACCTTTATCTCTTTATGGAACTAATAAAAAAAGATAAGCAGGGTTCTCCCTACTTATCTTCTTTATCCGTTCCCTTGCTGGGCAGCTTGTAACTGCGAAAGGAAATATTCTGTATTGCTAATGAGCCAATGCGATTGCTGCAGGCTTTTCACCCCGCGAAGCTCATTTTCTTCATTACGACTCTTTCTTCTTTTCGTATACGACTGAATTTGCCGAATAAAATGCGACGGGTACGTCATATACGCAAACATAAGAATCTGCTCCTCTTTCGTAAATGGAAAATTTTTTTGATACATTTGATACCATTCAAAGCGGTCACTCCGCGCAATTGGATATGTGTTTAAAGACCTTGAATAAAAGCTGACGATATCCTGTACCGGTGTAGCAAACTGAGACTTTTCTAAACTAATAAAATAACCGTTTCGTTCATAATCAAATAAAAAGTGATTAAGCGATACATTTCCATGAACGAAAGTAGTACGTGTCGTTTCCTTTTCTTTCATTGCATCATGCCATTCACTTAATTGTTTCGTTGCGAACTCACGTGCTCTCATAGCATGGTGATAATACGTACAATATTGTAATTCAAATGGCGACATATACCACTTCGCTTCAGATTCTACAAGAAACTCTTCTAATATCTCACCATCATTTTCCCAACGTTCGGATATATTTGTATAATGTTTTTCTAAATCTTCTTCTGTATAAGTTTCCTCTTTCACCGTTTTTTGATGCAACGTCCCGAGCGTTTGAAACATCTTATGGTATTGATCATTATCTTCGCCATTTCCTTCCGCACGTTCTAACCAAGGCATTAAATAATAGCTATACGTCCCATCACTTAAAACATAATTCCCGTCCGTCGCATGATAGATAGGTACATAATTCGAAAAACCTTTCTCCTTCAAATATTGAATATGGTGCAAAAAATTATTCCGCTCTAATTTTCTATCTTGTATTTTCTTTAACGCATACGGACCTTGATTCGTATAAATTTTCATTACACTTCCGTGCTCTTCCATATGTTGAGTGTCCAATCTATATTGCCTCACAATGGGTTCATAGCGATTTCGTAATTCAATATCCATACGAATAACCCTTTCTTATTCAAAACATAGCTTCTAGGAAAAGAAAAGAGGTGAGTGAAAAAACTCACTCACTTATTTCGCTGTTGCTTTTGAAACAGGAATATATATAATTTGCCCTGTAGTTAAATATATATCTTCTGATTGATTTACACGATATAAGCTTTGTACAGTCGTTTCATAACGTTCTGCAACAGCTTCAATTGTATCTCCTTCTTGTACGAAGTACATTCTTAACTTCGTAAATTCTTCTTCTGGTTCTTTCGTAAATAATTTCGTTAAATAAAGTGCATTTTCATCTCGCTGTGAATATGCTTCTTCCTCTGGCTCTTCCTGCTTTTTCGCTTTTTCTTTCTTGAAATTTTTCCGCCCGAACAATTCAAATTGTGGCGTCGTTTCTTGCTCCTCTTCACGCTCCACAAGTTCATGTTCTTCTAATTCCTCTTCTTCTATTTCTTGCTCTTTTCTTTCTTCTAACTGAAACGGTTCAAATGCATAATCTTCCCATCCATCTGATTCTTTATAGGCTGGTACCTCTTCGTGCGGCGCAGGTCTACTTTCATCTTCTTCAGCTGAATCAGCTTCCAACTCGGCATACGCCGTCTCTTCCTCTTCATCCTCGTTTCTTTCTTCGTCACATAAACCTGTAATAGATATATCCGCTAATAGTTGTAAGCAACCATTTTCCTTTAATTCATAATCAAATTCCTCGATTGATACATATAATTCTTCAATTACTTTCACTCGATTTCTTGGAATTGATATTTCGAGCGGAAAGGAATGGACAAGCTCATTAACCCCATCTGCCCTTGTTTCTACATAATCAATTGCCTTTGCTGGTGATAGCTCTCTTAATGAATAAGCTGAATCATCTTGCCTTGCAACGTACTCTCCCGTTAAATCTAATTGCCCTCTCACGATAACTTCATGATCGAGCTCCTCTATCTCAACGTCTGGATCTAACGAAATTGACAAAAGTTCTTCGACTTCCTGTCCCTTCTGGAACCAAACAGATTCTTTTAATGAAAATCGTAATGAATGATCTGTTGCCACTTCTTTTCCCCCTCCCAAACTATAGGTCATTACAGATTTATGTTCCCTAAGGCTACTTTATGAATAAAAAAAATCGCTCCCCTAATGGAAAGCGATTTTCTCTAAGAAATTATGCTTTTAATTTTGACATTGCAATTTCGGCCGCCGCAATTGTCGCCTCAATATCTGCATCACTATGTGCTGTCGATAAGAATAAACCTTCAAATTGAGAAGGTGGTAAAAATACACCTTGTTCTACCATTTCACGATAGTAAGCTGCAAAGAATTCTAAGTTTGAAGATTTTGCTGTATCATAATTAATAACTTGCTCATCTGTAAAGAAAATACCAATCATAGAACCTGCACGATTAATGTGATGCGGGATATTATGCTTTTCAGCTGCCTTACGTAGTCCAGCCTCTAACATTTCTGCTTTACGCTCAAATTCCACATATGATTCTGGTGTTAACTGCACTAACGTTTCATAGCCTGCTGTCATTGCAAGTGGATTACCCGATAATGTTCCGGCTTGGTAAATCGGTCCGCTCGGTGCAACTTGGCGCATAATCTCTGCCTTACCACCGTATGCTCCTACCGGCAAGCCACCACCGATTACTTTACCTAAACAAGTTAAATCAGGAGTTACGCCGTAGTAACCTTGTCCACAATTATAAGCAACACGGAATCCAGTCATTACTTCATCAAAAATAAGTAGTGCACCGTTTTGCTCTGTCACTTCACGAAGTCCTTCTAAAAATCCTGGTTGCGGGGGAACAACACCCATATTCCCTGCCACTGGTTCTACAATTATACAAGCGATGTCATCACCGAATTGTTCGAAAGCATATTTTACACTTTCTAAATCGTTGTACGCTACTGTAATCGTATTTTTCGCTACACCTTCTGGTACACCAGGGCTATCTGGTAAACCTAGCGTCGCCACACCAGAACCTGCTTTAATTAATAACGAATCGCCATGACCATGGTAGCAACCAATGAATTTCAAAATTTTGTTACGCCCTGTATAACCTCGAGCTAAACGTAGTGCACTCATTGTCGCTTCTGTTCCAGAGTTAACCATACGTACAATTTCAATTGATGGCACGCGCTCAATAACAAGCTGCGCTAATTTATTTTCAATTTCTGTTGGTGCACCAAAGCTTGTTCCTTTTTCAGCAACAGCTTTTAAAGCCTCAACAACACGGTCGTTCGCATGACCATGAATTAAAGGTCCCCACGATAATACGTAATCGATGTATTCATTCCCATCGATATCATATACTTTAGAGCCTTTTCCGCGCTCCATAAACAGCGGATTCATACCAACAGACTTAAAGGCACGAACAGGGCTATTTACGCCACCAGGCATTAAATTTTGTGCCTCTTCAAACGCCGCAATCGACTTATCGAACTTTTTCATTATTTAGCGCCTCCTTCTTGTAACCATCTTGCTGCATCTTTTGCATGATACGTAATAATCAAGTCTGCTCCTGCGCGTTTCATGCTAATTAATTTCTCAAGTACAACTTCTTTTTCATTAATCCAACCATTTTGCGCTGCTGCTTTAATCATCGAATATTCACCACTTACGTTATAAGCAACGACTGGTAAGTTAAAGTTATTTTTCACATCACGAACGATATCTAAATAAGAAAGAGCTGGCTTTACAATTAAGAAGTCTGCCCCTTCCATTACATCTGATTCTGCTTCACGGAATGCTTCCATACGGTTCGCTGGGTCCATTTGATATGTTTTACGGTCACCGAACTGCGGTGCACCATGTGCTGCATCACGAAACGGTCCGTAAAATGCTGATGAATATTTCACAGCGTACGACATAACTGGTACATGCGCGAAACCATTTTCATCTAATGCATGACGAATTGCTGTTACGAATCCGTCCATCATATTTGATGGTGCAATAATGTCTGCGCCTGCTTTCGCTTGACTTACAGCTGTTTTTGCAAGAACTGCAAGAGACTCATCATTTAAAATAACGCCATCTTCTATAACACCGCAATGACCATGGCTTGTGAATTGACATAAACATGTATCTGCAACTACTACTAGCTCTGGGAACTCATCTTTAATTTGCTTAATTGCACGCTGTACAATTCCATGCTCACAATATGCCGATGATCCAACTTCGTCCTTTTCAACAGGTAAACCAAATACAATAACAGAACGAATACCTAAATCAACGACCTCTTGCATTTCAGCTTGCAATAAGTCTAAAGACATTTGATATACGCCTGGCATAGAAGGAACTTCATTACGAGTATTTTCTCCTTCTAATACAAAAATAGGGTAAATAAAATCTTCTGTATGTAAAAATGTTTCACGCACAAGTGCACGCATGCCCCCGCTTTGTCTTAGACGACGATGACGATTAAATTGTAAAGAATTCATAGATTTCTATCCCCATTCTTTTATTTTATCCCGCTATTTGCGGGCAGTAAGACCCCCACCTCAAAATTCGGCTGGAGCAAAGAAGTTAGGCGGGAGATCAACTGCCCGTAAACGCCCGATTGGTGAGGGCTAATAATCAGTGGGGGATGAACAAAACCCCCACTGATTAAAGTTTCACTTTATAGATTCACAAATGCATTGTAGTAATGCTTCTACAGTGTACTCTTTCGGCACAATAACATGTGGAAAATAAAGGAGCGCCTCTTTTTCCGTAATAGGCCCTATACAAGCAATTGTACATTTTTTCGTCCATTCTCTCCAGTTTGTACCCTCAAGTAAACGAACAAAACTATCAACAGTTGAAGGGCTCGTAAATGTAATAATATTTACTTCCCCTAATTTCAATGCTGTTATAAGTTCTTGTTTTTTCTCTACATTCACCTTCGTACCATATACGATTAGCTCATCTAGAAAAACACCAAACTCCCTAAGTTTAACCGGGATTACATCTCTTGCTAAATTCCCTTTCGGAAATAAAATACGCTCGTTTCCACTTAATTCTTTTAGAAACTCTTCGGCAAATGTTTCTGCAACAAATGAGGTCGGAACAAAATGAACTTGATAGCCCCTTTTTTCTAACTCTAATTTTGTTTTCACGCCTACCGCAGCGATTTTAATAGTTAATGGTATTTTTGTTTCTAAACCATCTAGAAAAAAAGCTACACCATTTTTACTCGTAAAAATAACCCAGTCATACGAATGTAGTTGCCTTGTTATACGTTGAATTTGCCTATGAGATGTGCCTTCCATACGCAAAAGCGGAATTTCCAATGGAATTCCGCTCCTTTCTTTCACTGCTACACTCATTTGTTTCGCTTGATGCTGGGCACGTGTAACCAATACTATTTTGCCAGCGAGAGCATCCATATTTATTGTTGCTCCTTATTTGCAGCAAGAATGAGCTCTTTTGCTCCTTGTTTAATTAAACGGTCCGCAGCCTCTAATCCTACTTGCTTCGGATCAGTGCCTACTACTATTTCTTTCAATAAAACAGAACCGTCCATAGAACCGACAAGCGCTGTTAATTCGATTGCATCATTTTCTTTAAGAGTTGCATATCCAGCGATTGGAACTTGGCATCCACCTTCAAGTTTATGAAGAAATACTCGTTCAGCAGCCACTGTTCTTTCTGTTACTGCATCATTAATATGTGCTAACAACTGAAGTAAATCCTTATCATCCTCACGACATTCAATTGCTAACGCACCTTGTCCTACGGCTGGTACACATAACGTTTCATCTAAATGTTCTGTAATAACTTCTCCGTCCCAGCCCATTCTCTGTAATCCAGCTGTCGCTAAAATAATTGCATCGTAATCTTCATCTTTTAACTTACGTAAGCGTGTATCGATATTCCCACGAATCCATTTCACTTGTAAATCTGGTCTCGCAGCTAGTAATTGTGCACTACGTCTCAAACTACTCGTCCCTAAGATCGCGCCTTCTGCTAAGTCTTTAAACGATTCTCCGTTTTTAGAAATAAAAGCATCACGAGGGTCAACGCGCTTTGGCGTACAACCAATCGTTAATCCATCTGGAAGTACAGCTGGCATATCTTTCATACTATGTACAGCCATATCAATTTCTTTCGTAAGTAACGCATGTTCAATTTCCTTTACAAATAAACCTTTTCCGCCTACTTTTGAAAGAGTAACATCTAAAATAACATCACCTTTTGTGACGATTTCTTTCACTTCAAATTCATATGGTAAACCAAGCGCTTTTAATTGATCGATAAACCAATTTGTTTGTGTTAATGCTAGTTTACTCTTTCTTGAACCTACAATAATTTTGCGCATAATTCTCTCTCCTCATTATAAATACCAAAAGTGGAAATTAGATAAACTGCTTAATAGAAAAATGTTAACTAGCATTACGAGAAATGCCCCGATATTCCACAGCACAATTTTCTTACCCTGCAACACATCTGCCGCTCGTAAATATAAGCCCGCACAATATACAAATAGAACGACAAAAGACCCGATTACTTTCGTATCATACCAATGGAAATTATCCAATTTTGTATATCCCCATATGCATCCTAATATAATTGCTAATAAGAAAAACGGAACAGAAAATAAATTTAATCCGTAAGACATAGATTCAAGCTTCGGCAAATTCCCTAACCTTCTTAATCTCGCATTCCATTTTTTCTTTTTTAATAGCCGATATTGCAATAAATACATAATAGAAAAAATAAACGATACAGTAAACGTTGCATAAGAAATAATCGCCATACCGACATGCACGTATACAAGTTCTGAAACTAATTGCTCTGCAAGTACTGGCGACATCTTTCCGAGCGGTGTAAAAATAGAAAAAGCGCTTACGCCAAATGCTACAACATTTGTAAAAAAGACTAAAAAGTCAATGCGCATAAATCGATTAATGACTAATGACATCGTAATCAATAACCAAACATAAAAATAAATCCCTGACAATAAAGTTAAAATAGGATTCGTTTCTGAATCTGTAGCCCTAAGCAACATAAAGATAGACTGCAATACCCATACAATCGAAAGTAACCAAAAAGCAAATCGGTTCGCCTTTCGGTTACTTTGAAAATAATCTATAAAATATAAACTAATGCTACAAGCATATAAAATAATTGCAATATGATAAATAATACTGTTATTTAAAAAACTCATCCGATCATCCTTCCAAGTTATAAAGATGGAACGGATGGTGTCCACGCTCTTTTATGTTCTACTTCTTCCGTATTTCCCGCTTCTTCCACTTCTAAATCAAAAATCTTCGCAAATAAAGCTAATTTTTCGCCAGCTCCCTCTTCAGCAGCTAATTCTTTAGCTACTAAAATTGGGTCTTTTAACAATTGATTAATAATACTTTTCGTATGTTTACTAATTACTTTTTTCTCACGATTACTAAGGTTTGGTATTTTTCGCTCAAGACTTTCCATCGTGTCACTTTGAATTGCTAGCGCTTTATCACGAAGAGCCGATATTAACGGTACAACACCAAGCGTACTTAACCACGTTTTAAATAAAACCATTTCCTCTTCAATCATAAATTGAATTTTCTCTGCTTCTTTTAAACGTTCAGCACGGTTTGCTTCAACTACACCTTGCAGATCGTCGATATCATATAAGAAAGAGCCTTCTAATTCATCAATCGCAGGATCAATATCACGTGGTACTGCAATATCAACCATAAATAACGGACGACCAGAGCGCATTCTCTCTACTTTCGTCATCATCTCTTTCGTAATGACATATTCTGATGCACCCGTTGAACTAATTAAAATATCCGCTTCTAATAATGCACATTGCAATTCACTTAAAGGCTTTGCATGTCCCATATATTTCTCAGCCATCACTTCCGCTTTCGTAAGCGTCCTATTCATAACTGTTACTTTACGAGCACCGCTTCCGTATAAGTTTTGCAGTGCAAGTTCACCCATCTTACCAGCACCAAGAATAAGTACATGACAATCTGTTAAATCGCCAAATATTTTCTTTCCGAGCTCAACAGCAGCATAACTAACAGACATCGCACTTTCACCAATCGTTGTTTCTGAGTGCGCACGTTTTGCTAACGTAACCACTTGCTTAAACAACTCATTAAAAATTGTACCTGTCGCTTTTACTTGTTGCGCTTCTAAAAAGCTATCTTTTATTTGACCTAAAATTTGCGTTTCTCCAACAACCATAGAATCTAGACCGCACGTTACGCGGAATAAATGATCTATTGCGCCATCTTGTTCAAAAATAGACAAGTATGGTGCGACTTCTTCTATTTCAAGCTGAAACCAATCAGCTAAAAACTTCTTAATGTAATACCGTCCCGTGTGTAATTGATCGACAACAGCGTAAATCTCAGTGCGATTACAAGTTGATACAATGACATTTTCTAGTACGCTCTTTTGGTTTTGTAATGTAGTCATTGCTTGCTCTAGCTCTGCTGCCTGAAATGTGAGTTTCTCACGAAATTCTACAGGGGCTGTTCGATAATTTACACTAACAACAAGAATATGCACGCAGCATGTCCCCCTTCACCCGTTTTATCACTTTATCTACTATCATAATACAACTTTCCTCTTATGAATCTGACAATCGTGTGAACAACTGATTATTTTTTCTCCATATGTAATAAAGGAGCTTCAGTAAGATTAATAAAGAACTCTCTACTTTATAATGATTATAAAATAATAACTCTATTTGTACGTTACCAAAAAAAGTCCTCATAATCAAGTGATGGAAACTATTCCATATTAATTATAACATCATCTTTTCTATCTTCTTTCATCATGAAGGAAAATATGTATGATTGTTCCAAAATATAGTACTCACTTTCTCAATGCAATGCATTTGACATTGTATTTATTTTTCGTTATATTGATTTTACAAAATTAAATTGTGCACAATTTAAAAATATAAGGAGTTGCTTATGAAAGAAAATCCTCTACATCTAGATAACCAACTTTGTTTTTCTATTTACGCTTGTTCTAAAGAGGTTACTCGTTTTTACCGACCCTATTTAGAAGAAATGGGCATTACGTATCCCCAGTACATTACTTTACTCGTACTCTGGGAACGAGACGGACTAACAGTAAAAGAAATTGGAGAACGTCTATTTTTAGATTCTGGTACTTTAACACCTATGTTAAAACGGATGGAATCATTAAAACTTGTACAACGTGTTCGTTCAAAAGAAGACGAGCGAAAAGTTTGTATTGAATTAACAGAACAAGGTAAAGATTTAAAAGAAATAGCTTGTTCATTACCGACAACGATGGCTACAAATTTAGGAATTACAGAGCAAGAATATCATTCTTTATTAATCCAATTAAACACATTAATTGAAACAATGAAAAAAATTAATGATAGAAAAGGGGAATAAACATGGATAAATTATATACTGCTTCAGTAACAGCAACAGGTGGAAGAAACGGTAAGGTAATTTCAGATGATGGCATATTAAATCTTGATGTAAAAATGCCAAAAGCACTAGGTGGCGCAGGCGGAGAGGCAACAAATCCAGAACAATTATTTGCAGCTGGTTATGCAGCTTGCTTTGATAGCGCATTGCAACTTGTAATTCGTACAAAACGTGTGAAAGTGGAAAGTACAGAAGTGACTGCACACGTTTCTATCGGTAAAGATACAGATGGTGGTTTCGGACTGTCTGCTGTACTTGACATACATGTTGCTGGTGTTTCTCATAACGAAGCACAAGAACTTGTAGAAGCCGCTCACGGTGTATGTCCTTACTCTAAAGCAACAAGAGGAAATATTGAAGTTACATTAAACGTACGCTAAAAGTTTAGTAAATAAAAAAAAACGCGCGACATTCGTCACGCGTTTTTCGTTTTTGTCATTTTATGAATTGCTTTCCATGCTTCTTCTTTTCCAAGACCTGTTTCAGAAGAGAATAGAACGATTTCATCGCCAATTTCAACAGCAAGCGTTTCTTTTACAACTTTTAAATGCTTTTGCCATTTCCCTTTCGGAATTTTATCGGCTTTCGTTGCAATAATAATTGTTGGGATTTCATAGTGCTTTAAGAAATCATACATCATAATGTCATCTTTTGTTGGTTGGTGACGTAAATCAACTACTAATACAGCTGCGTCTAATTGCGTACGTGTTGTAAAGTAAGTCTCAATCATTCTGCCCCATGCCGCGCGCTCTGTTTTAGATACTTTCGCATATCCATAACCTGGAACGTCAACAAAATGCATCATTTCATTGATTAAGAAAAAGTTCAGCGTTTGCGTTTTTCCTGGTTTAGAAGAAATACGTACTAACTTTTTACGATTTAAAATTTTATTAATAAAGGAAGACTTCCCGACATTAGAACGACCTGCTAAGGCAATTTCTGGTAAATCACTGTCTGGATATTGTTCCGGTTTAACGGCACTAATTACAATATCTGCTTTTGTTACTTTCATTGTTTCACTCCTACTAATGCGTGCTCCAATACTTCGTCTAAATGAGATGCAAGCACAAACGTAAGGTTTTCTTTTACGCTCTCTGGAATATCATCTAAATCTTTCTCATTTTCCGCCGGTAAAATAATTTTTGTTAATCCCGCGCGGTGAGCACTTAATGTTTTTTCTTTCAAACCACCAATTGGTAATACACGACCACGAAGTGTAATTTCACCTGTCATACCAACTTCTTTACTTACAGGAATACCTGTTAGTGCAGAAATAAGTGCCGTTGCCATCGTAATACCTG
The DNA here is from genome assembly GCF_040838205.1 of Bacillus sp. S4. NCBI lineage: Bacteria > Bacillati > Bacillota > Bacilli > Caryophanales > Bacillaceae > Bacillus > Bacillus sp. S4. The sequence goes on along the minus strand of NZ_JBFPJI010000002.1, from coordinate 21,906 downwards.
CTGACGGTCCATCTTTTGGAACTGCTCCTTCTGGAACATGAATATGAATATCGTTTTTCTCATGGAAATCCGGATCAATATGAAGTTCCTCTGCACGAGAACGAATATAGCTAAACGCGGCTTGTGCGGATTCTTTCATAACATCCCCAAGTTTCCCTGTTAAAATTAATTTCCCTTTTCCTGGCGCTACAGACACTTCAATTGCAAGTGTATCGCCGCCCGCTGCTGTGTAAGCTAAACCTGTTGCCATACCAACTTGGTCTGTTTTTTCAGCTTGACCATAACGGAATATATGCTTACCAAGTAAATCAACAATATTTTTCTCTGTTACAACAATGCGCTTGCGTTCTGCTGTAACGATAATTTTTGCTGCTTTACGACAAACTTTTGCAATTTGACGCTCTAACGTACGAACACCAGCCTCGCGTGTATAATAACGAATAATTTCAAGAAGCGCTTCATCACGCACTTGCAAATTACCTTTTCGTAGGCCGTGCTCTTTTAATTGTTTCGGCAATAAATGCTCACGAGCAATGTGTACCTTTTCAAGTTCTGTATAGCCAGCAATCGAAATGATTTCCATACGGTCAAGCAATGGGCCCGGAACACTTGCAAGTGTATTAGCAGTTGCAACGAACATAACTTTCGATAAATCATATGGCTCTTCAATGTAATGATCACTGAAGTTATGGTTTTGTTCTGGATCTAACACTTCAAGTAACGCCGCTGATGGGTCTCCCCTGAAATCGTTAGACATTTTATCAATCTCATCTAATAAGAAGACTGGATTAACTGTTTTCGCCTTTTTCATACCTTGAATAATACGTCCTGGCATCGCTCCTACATATGTACGACGGTGACCACGAATTTCAGATTCATCACGCACACCACCAAGAGAAACACGTACAAAATTACGATTTAACGATGTTGCAATAGAACGCGCTAACGAAGTTTTCCCAACCCCAGGAGGGCCTACTAGACAAAGAATTGGTCCTTTTAATGAATTCGTTAACTTCTGTACAGCTAAATATTCAAGTACTCGCTCTTTCACTTTTTCAAGACCGTAATGATCTTTATTTAAAATTTCTTCCGAATGAGTGAGGTCAATCATATCCTCTGTTGCTTCTGTCCACGGAAGCGCTAATAACCAATCAATATAATTACGAATTACACCGCTCTCAGCAGAACTTACAGGTAACTTTTCATAACGATCTAATTCTTTCAGTGCAGCCTGCATTGTTTCTTCAGGCATTCCCGACTGTTCAATTTTCTCACGAAGTTCTTCAACTTCCCCGCCCTTGCCTTCTTTATCGCCAAGTTCAGTTTGAATCGCCTTCATTTGCTCACGTAAGAAATATTCTTTTTGCGTGCGCTCCATTGAACGTTTCACTTTTTGTCCAATTTTCTTTTCTAGGCTAAGTAACTCTTGTTCATCTTGAATAATCGAAATAAGTGTATGTAGTCGTTCTTTCACAGATACAATCTCTAAAATCTCTTGTTTCTGCTTCGTTTTAATCGGTAAGTGAGAAGCAATTAAATCAGCTAGTCTTCCGGGTTCTTCTACATCAGCTACCGTTGCAAATGTTTCATTTGAAACTTTTTTCGAAACTTTAATATATTGTTCGAAATGCTCCAGTAACGTACGCATAAGAGCCTTCTCTTCTAAATCATCTTCTACTTCTTCAGTTACTGTTCTAATAGAAACTTGTACCAGATTTTCTTCTTCGATAAACTCTACTACTTCTGCTCTATGTAAACCTTCTACAAGGACACGAAGCGTACCGTTCGGCAATTTTAACATTTGCTTCACTTTCGCCACTGTACCTACACTATATATGTCATCTTCTTTCGGATCGTCGATATTCATTTCTTTTTGCATTGCTAAAAAGATGATATTTTCATCCATTGCCGCCTGCTCTAGTGCTTGTATCGATTTATCACGTCCTACATCAAGATGCAGAACCATCGTTGGATATACGAGAATGCCTCTTAATGGTAGGAGGGGCACAATTCTTTCATTCGTATTCATACTAGACATAGCACCTCCATAATAAATTAAACTCCTGTTCAACTATTTTATATTACAATACATCTAGATGCAATTGCAGAGATTCTTCGCAATTGTAAATCCCCTGTTTTTTTGTGCCTCACGAAAAGAAAAAAGACTCCGCTTAAGCATACAAACTTAAACGAAGTCTGGCAAATTTTTATTATTGTATATTCTCACATTGATTGCGCATCTGTTTCGTCCAAAGCAGTATGTGCATCAAGCTCACGATGCATATTTTCCTGCATAAATGTTAATTCAAATACTTCTTTTAATTTGCGAACAGGAATGATCTCAATTCCCTTTATTGTATACAAAAATGGTTGCATGTTTTCAGCCGGAATGATGACTTTCTTAGCTCCCGCTTTTTTCGCAGCTTTTATTTTTGCGTACACACCACCAATAGGCTTCACTTCTCCGTGGATACTTATCTCACCTGTCATCGCTACTTCATTATTCACATACGTACGATGCACCGCTGAATAGACACCTGTTGCCATAGCAATACCTGCTGACGGACCATCAATCGGGATACCACCAGGAAAATTAATATGTATATCATACCCTTCTGGCAACACATCTAGAGAACGAAGGACTGTTAACACATTATCAACAGAACCTTTCGCCATACTTTTACGGCGGATTGATTTCGTTTGACTACCAATACTTTCCTCTTCTACAATTCCAGTGACATTCACTGACCCTTTATCTTTCGCAGGAATAGCTGTTACCTCAATCTCTAATAACGTACCTGTATTCGGCCCATATACAGCAAGCCCGTTCACAAGACCGATTCTCGGAATTGGATAAATACGTTTTTCGTACTTTGGTGTAAGCTGACTAGAATGAACAACCCACTCAATATCTTCATCTTTAATGAAAGGTCGTTCTTCATTTATCGCCATACCAGCAGAAATTTGCACGAGATTAATTGCTTCTCGTCCATTTCTTGCATACATTCCAATCATTTCGATACCGTTCTCACCTACTTGCATTTCCACTTTGTCAGCTGCATTTTTCGCTACTTTTTGAATTTCTTCTGTATCTAACTCACGGAAGAACACTTCTAAACAACGCGACCTAATTGCAGGAGGAATTTCCTCTGGTGAACGCGTCGTTGCACCAACTAAGCGAAAATCTGCAGGTAAACCTTTTTGAAAAATATCATGTATATACGTTGGAATCATCGAATTTTCTTCACTATAGTACGCACTTTCCAAAAATACTTTCCGATCTTCTAACACCTTCAGCATTTTATTCATTTGAATTGGATGTAATTCACCAATCTCATCAATGAACAAAATACCACCATGCGCATCTGTTACAGCCCCTTTTTTCGGTTGCGGGATACCCGCTTGCCCCATTGCACCTGCTCCTTGATAAATCGGGTCATGCACTGAACCAATTAATGGATCCGCAATACCACGCTCATCAAACCTAGCTGTCGTTGCATCAAGTTCGATAAATGTTGCATTTGTACGAAATGGAGATTTCGGATTTCGTTTCGCTTCTTCTAATACAAGGCGTGCTGCCGCTGTCTTTCCGACACCTGGCGGACCGTATATGATCACATGTTGCGGATTAGGACCACAAAGAGCCGCTTTTAACGACTTAATCCCGTCTTCTTGCCCTACAATATCTATAAAGGATGTAGGACGTACCTTTTCCGCAAGTGGCTCTGTTAAAGAAACCTCACGCATTTTACGAAGCTGCTCTAATTCTTTTTTCGATTCTCGATCAATTGAAACTTTTTGTGTTCGCTGATTTCGAAGTAAGTGCCAAAAATACAATCCGACAATTACGCCAAAAACAAGTTGAACAAGTAAAAATATATTTGTCCAGCTCATAATTCATTTCCTCCCGCTATGTTTTACCTTTTAGTATTTCCTGGGAGGAATAGTGCTAAACATAAAGAAAAACAGCAATTATAAAAATTGCTGTTTCTTCTTCGCATTATGCAGATGTTTTTGTATCAAGTACAGTGCCGTCTTGTAACACCAATTTCGGCGGTTCATTATCAGCTACTGTTTCTTTCGTAAGAATACACTTCTCGATATCTTTGCGAGATGGCAGTTCGAACATTACATCAAGCATCAAGCCTTCAATAATAGAACGAAGTCCACGAGCACCTGTTTTACGTTCAATTGCTTTTTTCGCAATCTCAACTAGTGCACCTTCTTCAAACTCTAACTCAACATCGTCAAGCTCCAATAGTTTTTGGAATTGCTTAACAAGTGCATTTTTCGGTTTAGTTAAAATATCTACAAGAGCATCTTCATCAAGCGGCTCTAGGTTCGCAATAACTGGAAGACGACCGATAAACTCCGGAATTAAACCGAATCTTAAAAGATCCTCTGGTAAAACGTGAGATAAAACATGCTTCTCATTTACATCAGCATTTTTCTTCTCAGCACCAAATCCAATTACTTTCTCACCAAGGCGACGTTTAATAATAGGCTCGATGCCATCAAACGCTCCACCACAAATGAATAGGATGTTCGTTGTATCAATTTGAATAAACTCTTGATGCGGGTGCTTACGACCACCTTGAGGTGGAACGCTTGCTACAGTACCTTCTAAAATTTTCAGAAGTGCCTGCTGTACGCCTTCACCAGATACATCACGTGTAATTGATGGATTTTCGGACTTACGTGCCACTTTATCAATCTCATCAATATAAATGATTCCTTTTTCCGCTTTCTCTACATCATAATCAGCTGCTTGGATTAATTTTAGTAAGATGTTTTCTACATCTTCCCCTACATATCCAGCTTCTGTTAAAGATGTTGCGTCCGCGATCGCAAATGGAACATTTAAAATACGCGCTAATGTTTGTGCCAATAATGTTTTACCACTACCAGTTGGCCCAATAAGTGAAATATTACTCTTCGCCAATTCTACATCATCAATTTTGCTGTTAGAATTAATGCGTTTGTAATGGTTATATACCGCTACCGCTAGAGCTTTTTTCGCGTTATCTTGTCCGATGACATACTCATCTAAGATTTCACGAATTTCTACCGGTTTCGGTACATCTTTGAATTCTACTTCTTCGTCCTTCGCAAGCTCCTCTTGTACAATTTCAGTACAAAGCTCGATACACTCGTCACAAATGTAAACACCTGGACCTGCAACTAGCTTTCGAACTTGCGTTTGTGTTTTACCACAGAAAGAACATTTTAATTGACCTTTTTCATCATTAAATTTAAACATATTTTCACACCCCTTACAAAGTGCTAACCTCTTGCCTTCGTATGTACACGATAAATGTATCGTATGTAAATACATATTATGTCACTACGTGGCGAGAAATACAAATAATATGACTAGTTATGTACAAACAAAAAAATTTTAAAACTTTTGAAATATGTATATTCGACTTACAAAGGAACTTTTCCTTCTTCATCGAAAAGTTTTATAAATATATTTCTATATTTATAAAACAAGGCACGATTAAAATCGCGCCTTGTTATTTTATTATGCAGCGTTGTCTACTAAGAAGTCTACAGCTTTACGCACTTTAAGATCTTCAGATAAAGCGTCTACGCTTCCAAGAGCTTGCTTGATAGCGTCTACTGGCATACCGTACATTTCAGCCATTTTTTCAACTTCTGCAGTTACTTCTTCTTCAGTAACTTCGATGTTTTCAGCTTCAATGATAGCTTCAAGAACAAGATTGATTCTTACACGTTTTTGTGCATCCTCTTTCATTTGCTCTTTTAATTTGTCAGCGTCAGTACCTGTGAATTGGTAGTAAAGCTCAAGGTTCATACCTTGTTGGCTTAAACGTTGCTCGAATTCACGAACCATACGATCTAACTCAGTGTCAATCATAGCTTCTGGAATGTCGATTTCAGCGTTAGCAGCAGCTAATTCTACTACTTCGTCACGTACTTTGTGCTCAGCTTCGTGCTTTTTGCCTTCTTCTAAGTTTGTACGAAGTTTTGTTTTTAATTCATCAAGAGTTGCAACTTCTTCGTCAGCATCTTTAGCGAACTCGTCGTTTAACTCAGGAAGTTCTTTTGTTTTGATTTCGTGAATTGTTACTTTGAATGTTGCTGGTTTACCAGCTAATTCAGCAGCATGGTACTCTTCTGGGAATGATACTTCAACTTCTTTAGAATCACCAGATTTAAGACCAATTACTTGCTCTTCGAAACCTGGGATGAAAGTACCAGAACCGATTGCAAGAGAATAGTTTTCGCCTTTTCCGCCTTCAAATGCTTCGCCATCAACGAAACCTTCGAAGTCGATTACAGCTGTATCACCATCTGCAACAGTTCCTTCTTCTTTAACAACTAGTTCAGCTTGACGCTCTTGTAAAGCTTTTACTTCGTTCTCTACATCCTCGTCAGTTACAGTTGTTTCAACTTTTTCTACTGCTAAACCTTTGTAATCACCTAATTTAACTTCAGGTTTTACAGTAACTTTTGCAGTGAAAATTAAGTTTTGGCCTTTTTCGAATTTCTCGATGTCAATCTCAGGATGAGCAACTGGGAAGATACCAGCTTCATCGATTGCTTCACCGTATGCTTTTGGTAAGATGATATCTAAAGCATCTTGGTATAAAGATTCAATACCAAAGCGTTGTTCGAATAATGGACGAGGCATTTTTCCTTTACGGAAACCTGGTACATTAATTGTTTTTACTACTTTTTTGAATGCAGCGTCGATAGAGTTATTTACTTCTTTAGCATCAACTTCGATTGTTAAAACGCCAACGTTACCTTCTAATTTTTCCCATTTTGTAGACATTTATTCTTTCCCTCCAACTATAATAATGTATGCACATACCTCTATAGATTAAGATTTTTATTATCTCTTTTTTGAAATAACAAATGTACAAATAACCCTCTAGCAAAAAGCTTTCAGATACAATGTTCCAATCTACTAATTGTCTAAAAGACAACTACGGTATATTTTGTTCGAGACTAATATGAAACATATTAAGTAAGAGAATTATACTCCTCTTCTCTTACAAACAGGCAGATTTCTGCCTTTTGCAACCCTTACATTATAACATAGAATGTGCTCGTTTCAATAACTGAACGATTCTTTTTCATAATTATACGGGCAAATACCCTTCTCTTTCAATGCGCAGTAACCATTGATAGGCAATATGAAATTCCTCAAACTCAATATTGTATGCTGTCATAAGTTCTTCTTCATCAATAGCCAATCCGAAACGCTTTCTTCCAATTCTCTCTAAGACGGCAGCCCAAATTTCTACTTTGTCCATTAATAGAGGGAATGGGAAAATGCTAATTTGTAATTCTTTCCAGTATGTAACCATCGCATCAAATATATCTGGATAATTTTGCTCTAATCGGTTTGAGAATTTATGTATAATTTTATCGGATTGCTCCTCATTATGACCCGTAAATGCTGGAATCACCTTTATCGTATTTCCAAACTTCTCTACTTCTACCTCTTCTTCTATTTGATTTTCTACCATTTTATACAAAATAGAAGTTTTTAAATAAGGGTGCTGATCTTCGTCTATTAAAAATTTCTTTAAAGTAGGAAGTGCGAGATCCAGGTCTTTTAACGAAAGTTTCTGGATCACTCTTAGCTTTTGACCAAAGTTTTCTCCAAAAAGCCCCTCGGTAAATTCTTCTAATTCAAAATTCGAATCCACTAGCGGTATATCTTCTTCATTCAGCATCCCTTGCGCAAACAAAGCAAGCTGCGCCAATTTTTCCTTTTGCTCAGGATTTATATCTTTCGTTTGCAAAACTTCCTCAACAGTTTCGATGACACCTTCATAATCATTTGTTTGAACTAAAATAGTTACATACGTTTCAAGAATATCACCAAATAATACAGCTCCTATTTCAAGCAACTGCTCACATTTTTCTTTCGCTTCTTCCATACGTTTTAATTCTAGCAAACAAATAACTGAAGCTAATTCTGTTTGTTCCGTTTCTGCATTATACTGACGTAATATTTCAAAGCAGCGCAATGCATCTTCGAATTCCCGCTCTTTCAACGCTAAAAAACCTTTATCAATATAGCGTTCTGATAGTTGCGGAAACAATACGACCGTATTTTCTTTTTTATCCATACGTCCGCCTCTTTTTCTAGATTTTAATGATCTTCAAAGTAAATATATCAAATGCGTAATGAGAACACAACATTCCAAAATTATTTATTTGAAATATAGGAATATTCTATTTTCGTAACAAAAAAGCAAAAACCTTTAAATGAAATTCATTTTTCACAAACAAAAACCCTCAGCAACAGAAGCAGAGGATTCATCATTAATGGAAAGCTTTTATAATTGTGGGGTATATAACAAGGGTAATAATTTGGAGAAAAATAATTGCCATAACAATCATGCTAAAATAGAAGATCGGTTTACTTCGCTTCATCAAAAACATAATAATAAGCATCGTACAAGCAAACAAACTTAAAAAGAACAAACTTGTTGTCGAACTAAGTATACCACTCGGGACAAAGAACAATAAAACTACACTACAAGTACCTATAATTCCAAATAACCATTCCATTCATTCACTCATTCCCTTTCCCTCTCATGGCAGTTTTTTCTACGCTACTAAATGTTTTACAACATCAATTACATATGTTAACTTTTCATACGCCACAAACCCAAAAGCTACTGTTAAACCCGTTACGATTAATCCTTTCATCATCTCTTCCTCCTCATGTATCGTTGTTATCTTCATTATATAGGATTAGTAATTTGTTACCATCGAACTTCCTTACACTTACCTTACAGAATTGTAAGATTTCAAAAATAAGTTTAAAATCATGTTAATATATTTTTGTACAATTAAGAATTTAATTTATAAGGGGGATTATATATGTTCAAAAAAATGGCTGCTGATGTTTTAGGATTAAGCGATGTAGGTTCTGTCATTACACCAAAAGATTATGATAAGGTTGAAGCTGATGATTACGTGATGCATGAAGATGGGGAGAAAATTTACTTTCTTATTAAATCAAAATCGGATGAATATTGTTTCACAAACAAAGGATTAATTCATCTAGATGGTACAAGTGCCACAAGCAAAAAACGTACATTACGCCGCTTTAGCTATAGTAAATATCAAATTAAAAACGTAGCACTCGAAACTGCAGGAACGATTGATTTAGATGTAGAAATTAAATTTCAAATGGGAGATGAGCATTACTCAATTGATGTTCATAAAAAACATATTGAAGAATTAAAAGATTTATATAAGGCTCTTCTTAAAATCGAAGAAATTTCATACGACAACGACATTACATTGCAGTATGCACATAAAAGTTTAGATATGGCATCTAACGCTTTCAGCCGTATTTCAAATGCACAAGTAAATTTAGCAGAACAGTTTAAAGAAATGAACGATATCGCCTTTAACTGGCTCGTTGATACGAAAAAGCAATATAACGTGAAAGATTACGGTTTTGTCTTTGAAAAATTTATTAATAACTAAATAAAAACCTTGTTATCTTTTGGTAACAAGGTTTTTTAGCGTCCAAGAGAGATTCGAACTCTCGATCTGTCTATTACCTATATTATGTTACAATTACTCACGAGTTTCTTTCCTCTTGCGTTAATCTTCTACTCGTATTAGTTATGTTTAATACAACTAAACTTCTTATTATATATACAATCGAAATATACGTTGTTTTATTCCTGACTCTCCATCTCTTTCATTTCATCTTGCCACGTACCACCAATACCACCACTAGGTGTATTCCAGCGCTTTTCTTGACGCAGGATTCTCGCCTTATCTTCTTCAGTCATTTCAGATTGGTATTTCTTCGCTTCCTCGCGTTGTTGTTCTTCGTATTCTCTTTCCTGTTGCTCCAGATGTCTTCTATGCGCATCTTTATCAATAATCTTTTCGCAGCCGTGCGCTAGCTCCTTCGTTTCATCGTGTCCGTGTCCGCAATAATCGTTCGGAATTTTAGTACTAGATTTCGTAGCAGGTTTAGGATCATGGTTACGATTACCTGTTACACGGTCCTCTTTCCCTTCGTTAGCTTTCTCATCTTTAACTCCAGTATTTCTAAGACCGTCTTGCTCTTTCTTCGTTACACTTCCATCAGGATTAAACGTTATAGTCATCGAACCTTCTCCACTATGCCCTAGATATCCGTAGATAGAGAACGACTTATATTTCTCGATGAATCTAGGTGTTCCTGCTATCTCTTTGACTTTGTTCGCAGACATTCCGACCTTGATTCCGTCATACTGTTCTAGCGATACGGTTGGTGCGTCGTTATTCGCATCTTTATAATATGGACGTCTATCGTTAATCTCCTTATCTTCCTTCGCTGATCCCTGCGGCTTCTCGCCCTTCGCAGGTTCTTCGGCAACCTTTTCGACCTTAGTCGAGTTGGACGTTTCCTCTTCCCCTTGCGCAGTTGCAACAGAGTCGTGTTTCTTATATGGCTCGTATTCTGCTTGTTCTTTCGTAGAGCAGGCACTAAGAATCAATACAGACGTCGCACCTAATAAAAATAATTTCGTATTAAATTTCATAGTATAATTCCTCCGCAACTCCCTCGTAATTCTCTTCAATTGCATCTTGCATGCACACATCACTTTTTAGACAAACAAAAAACCTTGTTATCAAAAGATAACAAGGTTTTTTTAGCGTCCCAGGAGAGATTCGAACTCCCGTTCCGTCATTTACCTACGATATATAAACGACTCTTTCATCGTTTGCTGAACGTTCATTTGGGCGGTCAACTGACCGTTTTTGTTAATTAATATTATACGCTATAGTACGGCTCTACGTCAACGTTGAAAACTCTTTTATTCTACCGATTTTCCTATCGACGATTCTGACGCATTTAGATGATACTATATCCACGGAAGACAAGATAATCGTCTCAAATTGTGTTTCTCAGCGCAACCTTATGCACTTATATTCGAAAAAAGGGCGTAGATAACGAAATCCTACGTCCCTCTCACCGCTATTACACCTTATACTTCTTGAAGAACTCAAAAAGCGCAATCTCTACAATTTCATCACGATTTAAACGATGCTTATCTTCGACTGTACCTAATTTCGTACATACCTCCTTGCCGAGATTCACCGTTCTGCTAACCTTTTCTTTCGATCCACTTTCTCTAATGCGTTCATGTAACGAATGAATCGTATTAGTATTCTTCTGCGCCAAAATCTTTTCCTTTTCTTGCATGATCTCATTAAATACGTTTTTAATCTGAACCCATTCGCTCATGAGTTTTCGAAACATATTTATTTCTTTTTTCGTAAGTGCATCATTTGTAGTTTCTAGCTTCTTAGCATCGGCAACCTCTACAAATTCTCGGATATCCGCTTTTAAAGGCGCTTCCCCTTGTCCTGTAAAATACCAACCTATACCATCTTTTTTACTATATTTATACCCTGCATTTTTTAACCCCTTTAACAACCTTTTATCACACATACCAATTTCTTTTCCAACTTCCTTAGCGTTACTTTCTTTCAACAACGCTATTACTTCCTCAATTTTCACATGATCCTCTCCTTCTTATTACGCAACTTGCGTAATATTGTATTATCTAATTTTTACAATATTATCTTCTAAATATATCACATAAATAATAAAAAAGGTGTAGCAAATCTGCCGCTCACCTCACTTCCGCCCGTCTCTTAATCTAATTAAATCGAAATAGAACGCATATAGGCGCATAACCTGTTCATCACATTAAATCTAATCGTCTAGAATTGCTTCTCTCGGCATCGCAATTTCCGCATATAGTCTATAAAAAGAAAGACAGACGAAGTGATGCCCGCCCATCTCCGCACTATTTTATATATTTTGATCGCAGGCTAAATATATCTTCGCCCTCGTGAATACCCGCCGCTCCCTTCCTCACGTTTTTTAAGACAGTCCAATTTGGGTTAGTTTCATCACCGATGTTCTGTATTGTAAAGTTGCCGTCACCATATTTTCGGTGACCTTCTGCCAATTTCTCCGTTATATCATTCTCGTTTGCTCTCGCCATCTTTGCGCCATCTCCCTTTTTTATACAACCTTCTTAAACTGTCCAACCAATCACACGTCCAGTCAATTGGAGATCCTCGCTTTCCGCTTCGTTTAATTGTAACACACTGTCGGGGATAAGTTCCGATAACGGCTGCCAAATCACACTAGAAACGTTATTTTCTTTGAATGTAAATGATGCGATTCCATTCGTTACCAATCTATATCGTTTACGCATAAAAAAGCGACTAGAGCCGAAGCCCTAGCCGATCATTTTCGATTATTTCGTTTTAGCTAACGCCTTAACGACTTCTTCTTCCTTGACCGTTTCGTTGCCTAAGATATATAGAGTGCCGCCACTCTCGGTATCGTGTTTTTTGAATATAGTCTACAAAAAGAAAGAAAGGCGGGATATTCCCCGCCAATCTTCGTTGCTGATCACATACGTATCGATATGATCGTTAGCTGCTGCGATCATTTCCATTTGATAACCTTCCGCATATTATCGGCTATTTAAATGCCTTGCCATCGCCATTCCTCGAACAAACTGTGTTCGTTGCTCTTTAAGGCACTTCTTCCAACGCGGGAACGAGATTACGTGCATATACGCAGCCAGATCGGATTCCTCCGCGTTCTACCTCTCTACGGTTTATCTCGGCTTGCTCTTTTAGTCTCTTCTCTCTTGCTGCGGCTTACTTCACTTTCTCTGCCTCTTTCTTCGCAGCCTGTTCTTTCTTCCATGCTTCGTACTCCGCTCGCCTTTGATCTACGTATTCCATCGTATTACCTCCGATATGTTTTTTATTTATGACTTCATTATTCAACACGCTATGTGAAATTATAGACATCCCGACAATACTGACGGTCTATGCTGCTGCGCTACTTCCTGTCGCAGTCTGATCGACTCTTGATATCGAAACATTCCTGCGTTTCCTTTTGGCTCCTGTGTGATGATCGTCCAATTTGAAACGTCTTCGCTACCCTGATTTACTAGAATAAACGCACTGCCGTGCAGCTCTCGTCCTTCTGCTAACATCGCAACGATGTCGGAACTTTTCATTTTCTTCGCCTTTGTTACTTCTTGCGTTGTTGGCTCTGCTGCCTGCGTTATATTCTCCATTGTTGTTACCTCCGATGTTTTATTGATCGATTAGTTATAGATCGTTGTCGTTTTATAGGGAAGCTCTAGCGCATCCGCTACTATTATTACTAGTTAATTAGATATCCGTGATTACGATCGAAAAGATATTGATTGTTGCGTTCTTCGTGTACGACTAGATAACGATCTCTATCATTCGCGAAGTCTAGCGCATCTTTTGATACTTCCGTTAACGCGTTCCCTAGTACCGCAGTATTAACGAAGTGGATCTTTTCTAATGCCGTAGCTGATTTTATGATTTCCGCTACTTCGTGTTGTTCCTCGCTGAATGCCCTCGCCTCTAGCTGCGTATTAATTCGCCCTAGTGACTTCGTTAATGCCATAACGTCGGCAGGATTTGACGCGCCTGTGATCGCAGTTTGTGCCATTTCCATGAACTCGCCTTGAATTTGTTGCGCGAATGCTTGTCCTTGATCGCCTAGTGCTGCGAATTTTCCTAGTGCTGCGATTTTTGATTGTGATGTTGGCGCGAATAATGCCGCATTTTTAAGTTTATTCTTTTCGATGTCGAACAACTTTTGATCGCGTTCGCTCGGTGCCTCTACGCCTTGAATTAAGAGATCTTCCGCTTCTCTGCGAACTTCCTTTACGATGTCCGTATATACTTTATGCTGCCCGTCAATATGAGCCAGTAGCGCTACTTCCTGTTGTCGTCTATGTTGTTCGACTTTCTTCGCGATCCCGCTCGCAGTCAAGTCGCGATCACCGTTTATTTTCGTTCTTGTCCAACGTAGTTGCGGCAAAAATTCCTGTGCCATATATGAAGTTAGTCCTTTTTGAATTCCTCGTGCTTCCATTAGTTTTCCTTGTAGTTCGCTAGATTTAGTTGTTGTTGTCATTTTAAGTACCCCCGATTAGTTTTTTGGTTTATTTTCGTTTGTCGTTCTGATAGATATAATTAACGCGAGCTATCACATATAGTACGGCGTGATCTCGTCGTTTCGTGTGCCGCGCTCTTTCATATAGATGTCGAACTGTCGCATAGTTTAGCGGCGGCTCTTGATCTTTAAGCGGCGTAGGCTCAACGTTAAAATTCGCTATTTGTAAAACGTCTTCGTCGTGCTCGATCGTCATATGTTCGCCGTGATGTTCTACGATCATAATCTGTGTTCTGCTCGATCTTTTAATCTGATCATCATTTCTTGCATTGGTAACGCATATACAGTCGAATCTAGTAGCATGAAATCATTCTCGCCTACAAAATCGACGATCTTTTTTACACTATCTTCGTTAGGTCGTGACTTGCCGACTTCCCACGCGCTTACACTTTTCTTATCCGCCTTGATGATATCGGCGAATTCTCGCTGACTGATCCCCGCTAGTGCTCGGATTAGTCGTAGTTTATCGCTAGTTACTTGATACATTTGCACCGCTCCTTTTCGTTGTGTAACGCTATCCTATTGAGTTACGAACGTTGTTACATCGGTATTTTAAATAAAACAGGCATGGCAGGCGGGCTCCCACCGATTACATGAAAGCGACCTTTTTCGTATTGCCTCGAATTAGGTCTTTTATTTGCCCGAAATTGATTTATGTTAATTTACTATTTTCAAGGTGTCGCCGCAGGAAGACGGGTAGGGAAATGCAAGACCTGCGACAACGAAGAAAAAGGGAATGAAGTGGATCACCGTTGAACGATAATAGCGTGATCCAAACGCCAAAACCGTTCCAATAGATAACGACGAGGAAGGAGAAGACCCCGCCGCTATTTTTGATCATCGGAAGTGCCAAAATGAGAATATAAGAGATCTAGTAACCTTTACTTCTCACCTAATATGTACTTCTGTTGATACGTTTTTTTCGGTCATTGTTATATTTTTTTTAGTTTTTATTACATTTTTTTATTTTGTCGCCTTTAATGCCTCTCTCATAGCGTAGCTTTTTTGCTGCTTTTCTCGATGACATTTCTTGCATTTAGCCATTCGCCCACCGCACATGTGGTATTCGCTCAGATCCTTCATTTTACGGCAGAATGTACATTGTTTTTTAGCCTGCTGCATTCTCGTATTCTTCGACTAATTCCGTAATTCCGATGATGCCAGCGCGTGTTACATATAGTTGACGATATGTAGCGCCGTTGTACTCGCTCGTTTTCTCGTGAACTCTAAACCATTGCTTTTTTCTATACTCGCCATTTGGTGTATAAATTCCGCCTACTGGTCGTTTTCCTAGTACGCCTAGTCCTTGTAGTATGAATCGCACCGCATTCGAGGACATGCCGTCCAAATGATTTACACCGATGTGATCGAATGGCACTAGACTATCATTTCCGATGAATTTCGTTACTTTTTGTTCCGCTGCTTCGCGCTTTTCCTTCTCATATTTGATGATAGTTTCATATGATCCGATAACCTCGGCAGGCATATCGCCTATTAGTGCATCATACTTCGCTGCCTTCTCACGTAATTCTAGTAATTCTGCGTCGATTGCCTTCGTTTTCGTACCGTCGTCCGCATTATCCCGAATATTTAATAGTTGCGTTCGTACTTGTTCGGCAATCTTGTTATCATGTAATAACATGCCGAATCGTAGCACGGCACGGGGTGAAAATAGTCCATTCATTGACGTAGCTAGTTTTATATTAGATCCGTTCCCTAAATCGACTAAATAATGACCTTTCCTAGTTTCGAATTTAGTGTGTGACAAGGTGTCACGGACTAATTCCTTTCCTGTCATAGACACATATCCGTCGCTTCGAATCTCTTCGCGGTGACGTGAATATACTTTACGGATCGTTGTCGGATCGGTTTCGTAGTATTCTGCGATCTGCCTTGTCGTTAACATTCCGATATTAGGTAGTAATACGAGCGCCTTGACCTTCTCTAATATGTCGATCCTTTCCGCTAACTCATCCCGTTTTGCTCGTGCGTCGATAATATCGTGAATTTCTTCGACCTGCTGCGTTTTGAAGTCCTCGTTTAGTATTAATACTAGATCGTTTGCTTTGTTTCTCATTTTTGTTACCTCCGAATTTTTTAATTTAGCGGTCTATTGTTCACGTAATCCCAGTTATTGAGATCGCGCCCGCCATTGAACGTTGTTTTTATCGATTCTTTTTTATTTTTCTGCTGCGAACTATGCAAATTTCGATCATATAGCGTTTTTTCTTCACCTTGATCGGCTACATGATCCGCAGTCAATTGGATTATTAGATCTGCCTCCTTTACGCCTAGTTTCGTAGAATAGTCCACGAGGTTTTTCCGCCGTCGCCGTCGTTTCTTCGCCTTTTTCTCTAATTCTTTTTTCTTATCATCGGGCATATCGAGATATCTACGATGCTTTTCGGGGATTTCTATGTATATTGACACGCAGCCGCCCCCTTTTTCGATGTTTAAAACGTCATTTCTTGCGGATCTTCGCTTTTTTCTTCGACCTGCTGCGCGGCTTCTCTTACTTTACGTAGTTCTATGCGCTGCATGATCTCGTGTTTCTTTTCCTCGTCATTCTTGCGGATCTTCTCGACTGCTAGCGCATGCTTGTAATAACGTTCCTCGGCTTTTGGGAATCGTTTTAATAATTCATCTAATGTTAGCGGTAATAATGGAATATATTCGTTACTGCGTCCGATCCCGCGGCGCTTAACCGCTACCAATCCGACGTTTTGTAGGATTTTTATATTATGGTTAATCGTTCGTATAGATTTGCCCGTTTCCATCGCTAGGCGATATTGTGACGGAAATGCTTTCTTTTCTTCTGCGTTGAAAAAATCGATAATGATTTGATATAGGATCAACGCGCTTTCTGTTACGCTGTAGTCCTGCATAAATGAGTAGTAGCGCAGGTTGGTCGGCATTTTAATAAAATCTAGCGTACGATCTTTTTCTTTAGGATTGATAGATTTATCGAACATCGGCTGATCGATCCGATCCTTTTGGATATCCGCTGCTGACTTGGCATAATTCTCGTGATTCCTGATTTCTTGTAACGTTTCTTCTACTTGTTGGACTAGATTTTCTGTTTTCATTACCTGATCGCTCCTTTTTTATTTAGCGGTAAATTGCATATGAGGCAATGAACTGCGTATGAGTTGGCGGTAAACTGCGTTTCTCATAGGAAGTACACTACGTTTCTTATATGCAGCCCGCTACAGGTCAACTAGATTTACAAGAATTAAAGAACTATAACTAAAAAATATAACTACGTTCTTTTTTGTTCTTCTATTACGCATAAGATAAGGATAAGGCGTGAAAGTCTTTTAAATAATATCCGTCGCCATCCTTACGTTAATATATACGCGATGACCCGATCATTTTCGGTCAAGTGATGCGTAATAAGAGGATAAGTTTTGTTCGCATCGTCACCGTGCTTACGTAAACATAGACGCCAACCTTTACATATTTCGGGTGACTTCGTATGTAATTCGTACAGGCTGCGGATATCCTTACAAAAACATAGGTGCAGGAGCGCAGCATTTCGGGTTAAACACCTTGAACGAAAAAAATATATGCGGAAATTTTTTTGGATCTATATATAGTAGAAGCTCGTCGAGGATTGGGTAAAAAGTCATTCGTTGGGCTGCGTTTATTTCGTTAGAGCTTGTGATATTTAACCCCCTAAGGTAAAAATCGTGCTCGCTTTGGGAAGCCGACTGCTGATAGCCCTCGTACACGGTCTTTGGGGGATGGCGACTTTTTTCGATTTGGGATGTTGCGATATGTCCGATCGCTTAAAATTCAGCAGCGAGCAAGAGAAGACCCTTAAAGGAAGTTTCGAAGTTTAAGATCAAGAAAGATTCATGAAAAGAAATACGAAGAAGATACAACAAACAAAATTTAATCAATAACTTAATTCGATTCAATGCGAAGAAAGAAGAAACGAATCACAAACGAAATCCAACGCGAAGAAGATTAATCAAATTCAATCGATCAGACTTTAATCATTCGAAGAAAACAACGAAGAAAAAAGATCAATGAATGACATGAATAACAATTCAATCGCAACAATGAAAGAAGAAAGCAATCGAATACTTCTCTCGCTGCTCTCGATCCTTTACGATTATCTCTGCGCTGATGTAGTACATCGTAGTGTAGCCGTATAGTGTGCGTATGTATGGCGTTATGTACAACACCTATCAGGCGCTATAGATTAGCCCGTGCGAACTTCTATGTTATTCGAGTAAATCCTTAGCTGAGACGATATAGCGCAGCATGTAGAGCCGTGTGACGCCGCCCCGTAAGGTGTGTAGGCATATGGTCGGGTGTCTTGGATATGTGGGCGCCTGTTGGTAATATAGTGCGGGGTGTTGGTCGATCAGATAAGTGGCTAAGTACGGCGGTGTATCCTAACACGAAACATATAGCGGGGTACTGTTATATAAATATACGTCGTGGATAGTAGTCTAAAAAGGTACACATTTGTAGACACTGAGAAAACGATCCTATATCCGTCTATCAACCTGCATAATTAAACCTTTGTAGACGCCTATAAAAGAATTGACCTTTATGTACTAGCGATGTATATTTAGGTTAACGATAAAAAGAAACAGGGGTTTTCATTATGACAATTAATTTCGCATATTTAAGGGTCTCATCTAACGATCAGAATCTTGACCGACAATATAAAGCATTGCAGCCATATGTAACAGATGAGAAATATATCTATAGTGATAAGGCAAGTGGAAAAGACTTCGAAAGGGACGGCTTTCAGAATATGCTTAAAGCGATGCGCGCAGGAGATACCTTATACATAAAATCGATCGACCGTCTCGGGCGTAATAAGCAGCAGATCAAAGAGTATCTCGAATACTTTAAGAAAGAAAAGATCCGCGTTAAAATTATCGATCTACCTACGACAATGACCGATGTTCCTGCGGGGCAAGACTGGGTTATTGATATGATTAATAATATTATTATCGAGGTTTATACATCTATCGCTGAACAAGAACGTAGAACGATAAAGGAGCGCCAACGAGAGGGAATCGACGCAGCGAAGGAAAAAGGAAAACATATCGGACGCCCGATCATGGAACTTCCCGCAGACTGGGATCGACTATATGGTGAATGGAAAGCGAAGAAGATCATGGCAGTCGAGTTTATGGCAGCGGTCAATATGAAGAAAGCGACGTTTTATAAAAAGGTAAAAGAGTACGAGGCAGCGCTTTGAGTGGCGTTGTCTTTTTTTGCGAAGATCTCTCACGAAGCCCTAGCGAAGATCATTCGAATCCTTAGACCTCTACGACGCCATGAGTTGTATACGATCACGAACATAAATTAAATAAAATTACGAGGGTGTGGCAGATCAGATCGATGGATTATAACCCCCTGAGTCATGGAGGGCGTCCTCTATATGGTGTTCGGCTCATGTAGCGAAGATCCTACACGATCCCCACTTAATGCGCATAATAGATTCTAACGAATCCTATACGAATCCCTATCGCCGTCCTAACGACATCCCCCTCGGTATCTCGTACCAGTAAACAAGCGTAAACATGCGATCTATACCTGTAAGCGTAACCGATGTTGTTACACCGTTATTCTTACGTTATATTTCATATATAGAATATAGTTTACACGATGCCAACGAATATATAACGATAGCTATCGATAACTACAATCGATTACACTTGGCTACACTCGAATACATATAGCGGTATATAAAAAGGCGCTAGGATGGTTAGTCCTAACGCTCTTTTCATGATTCCATATAATGCGGCTAGTGGTGTAGTCGGGTTCCGTTCGCTAACATTTTCCGACCTTTGCCGCGTCTTGTACTACTGATCCGCTCAGTTCGCCAATCCTCCTAATGCCTCTTTATGTACCGACCTATACCGCCCTCGTCCACTTACCTACCGTTTAGTTAGTGGCAATCGCTACCGTCCTCCCTTGTCATTTATCTCTCTCGTAGCCAGTGGCGTATACTTCGTTTATTTTTCATTTTCCCTTAATATCTCGTATTATGCTCGCACTCTACCTTCTATTATTAATAGTGTACACACATCCATAACTTTACAAATGCGATAACGCATGTTAATATAAAAACAACAACATAAATGTGCGTTATCGCACTAAAAAGGAGGATTCGAATGATTTTAGATAAAGTAATTGGAGTTGAAGAATCTGCAATTTTATGGAACTTATCGCCTGGATACATAAAAAATCTATGCGCAAAAGGTGATGTACTATCAAAAAAGATAGGGAAAACGTGGGTAATCGATGCTACACAAGGTCATCCCGCATTACGTTTGTATATAAAGAATATACAAGGAAGCCCATTTCTAAAGGACGTATGCATAAGCGAGGATTCTAAAAACGTCAACATTCAATACGTTAATTCTTTCGAAGAATATGTCGCACTAAATGAAAAAACGGGTAATGATGCTAAAGCATACGAAGAATACTTCGAAACAGGCGACAAGATTAATAAAATCCTAACTCAAGAAAGCGCCCGCCTACTACGCCAATTTTCGTTTTTAGATAACATTTCAATCAGTATTCCTTATAAAGGATTAGTTCATGAAATCGAATTGAATCGGGATAAATTGAACGCTTATTTAGGATATAAAATAGAGGATTTAAGCGTCCAGGATAGAACGTGGCATCAAGAATTTCTAGAAAGACACGCATATCCAAAAGAAGGTAGAGCTAGACTTGTAAATGAATTCGTAGCAGTAAAGTGATTTCTGAATCTAGCATATAACGATTAAAGCCGCTTGAGATAGTGGCTATTTTTGTGACGTGGTTATCTTTCCAGTAGAGCATCCGAAGTGACAGCCAATTTTTATAATATAAACATCATAGCCATCCCCTTCTATATTGCGTAAAAACAAGTCATCATACAGGTCGTTATAAGTTTCGGAATGATTGCGTGTAGTGGTTAAAAACTGACGAAATGAGAAGATTTAGGAGGTCGATATTACGCGGGTTACGATGCACGGTTTCCGTGCCTAGGAGGGATTGTTGAAGGAAGACATAGAATAGATTTCACCTATTGCCACTTTTAGGTATAATAGTTTAATTGACTAATATACAAAGGTGGCAGTTTTTATGGATAAATTAGGAAAAAAAGAGGTAAATAGTGTCGTTTCTTATATAGGGGTCAACGGAGGGTATTTAGGTAATTTTTCTTATAACAGTCATGCAGATTTTTACCCGCATTATTGTGGACTGGACATAAATCCGTTTGATTATGAAGGAACTACAAAAGAGCGTTTTATTGAGATTTTAAGTAGTAGCACTCCTGAAGACCAAACTAAGATTTTGAGGGGAGTACTTGAAAAATATCCTCTAAGTTACCATGGGCAGGCTTTAGAGAATGAGTTCATTAAGGAAGTTTATTATAAAGGAAAAGTAGAGCTCCATGAAAAGATTACTAAGTGGGCTAATGAATTACAAGGCAAAGGATTGATCGAACTTGGTGAACTTACAAATGATTTTGAGTATGTAAAAGAGGTCCTTAATCATGCAGAAACGTTAATTAGCCAACATTCTTTTAGTAGTGCTATCGACAGAGTACATGCGGCTTTACATGGTTATTTAAAGGAGATATGCAAAAATGAAGGGATTATTTTCATTAAAGCAGAACCTAAAATACAGGATTTGTGGAGTGAAATTAAACAAAAACATCCGAAGTTTAAAGTTAATGTAAAAGAGTACAATAAACCAATAAATCAATGTGTAGATGCAATTGGCAAGGCAGTACATAATATCAATGATATACGCAATCAACTTAGTTATTCACATCCCAATGATGAGATTTTAGAGGAAACTGAGGCGAAATTAGTAATTAATTTATCAAGGGTGTTATTACAATATAT
>NZ_JBFPJI010000030.1:0-23757 GCF_040838205.1 Bacillus sp. S4 | reverse complement strand
CTTCTATATGATTTATCTCTTTATATATTGCTAACTCTTCTTCTGGAATAATATCCATAGCTACAATACATTGCTTCTCGTTTGTAATTCCTTGCTGTAATACATACTCAATTTGCTCTATATAACGAGTCGCTGTTTTTTCTTCCAATTGCATTTTATTATAAGAAACCTCAAAGCAATTATTCTTTACTTCAATAAAGTTCAACTGACTATTTCTATTCTCTTTTCCTACTGTAACTGCAGGTTTCCCTCATCATATTGTAATAATACCTTTTGTACTTCTTCCATGTTTTCTAACTGCACAATTTGATCATTAATTTCTACTTTTAGCTCTTCATAAGAAAGTTCCTCTGAAATCGTAATACATAACGGATAACTACTCTGTTCCATATAATGAGGAATCACTATACATTTTTCATTACTAACATGATGTAACCATACAAAAGTAGCGACTATTATATCTAACTTACTATGTTCGATCGCTTGTATATCCTTAATTTTCATCTGCTTATATTCGTTTACTTGAAAATCCTTCGGTATCATAAGTGGTTCATAATTTTGTTGCGAAAATTGTTCATATCTCTCCACATATGAACGTTTTAAGAAAATACTCATACTGAATCCTCTCGCTCTCCATAAAATAAAGTGAAACTTTAATCAGTGGGGGTGTTCATCACCCACTGATTAAAGTTTCACTTCCAACATCCTTAAATTTATATATTATACTATTAATTAAATAAAGAAAGGTGCAGATTATATCTACACCTTATATTTTTTATTAACTTTTAAATTCTCCAATCAACTCTTGTAACTCCTGTGAAAGCCAACTTAAAGAAGTAGCTAATTCTGCTATATCTTGCACAGACATTTCTTGCTCCTTCATACTCTCTTCAACGTTACTACTACTGTTTGCATATGTATTTGCAATATGAGATAGCTCATTTACAACTTGTACAATATTTTGGCTATTTTGCAGAATATCACTTGAATTGCTAGAAACGGCTCTAACTTGATTTGTAACAGATTGTGCTGATTTTGAAATTTTCTCGAAGAATGAACCGCTACTTTGAACAAGTGTAATTCCAGACTCTACCTCTTTTGAACCTTTCTGCATTGAAACTACAGCATCTTCTGCTTCAGCCTGTGTTTCCCCTATTAATTTAGCTATATCTTTTGCTGATGCTTCTGTTTGTTCTGCTAATTTACGCACTTCATCAGCAACAACGGCAAACCCTCTTCCAGCTGCCCCAGCACGTGAAGCTTCAATGGAAGCATTTAAAGCTAATAAATTCGTTTGATTTGAAATACCTGTAATTACAGTTACAATATCACTTATTTGTTTTGATCTTGTTTCCAACGAATAAATGATAGAAGATAAATCTTGTACTGCTTTTTGAATTGAACTCATTTGATTAATAATTTGTTCAATAACTCCATTACCCTCAACCGAATGTTGCTCCATACCTTCTGAAGTAGTGGCAACTTGTTTCGCAGCCCCTGTTATTTCTTCCATCTTATGTTCCATTTCATGTACAATCCATAAACATTGTTGTACAGAAGTTTCTTGCGACTGAGCACTAGCTCTTAATCCTACAATAGAACCCGCAATCTCTTGAACTGCCATACTATTCTCCTCTGTACTTGCTGACAATTCTTGCGAAGATGAAGAAACCTGTTCTGCCGTCTGCTTCACTTTATCTATAATTCCTTTAAACTTCTCAATTGTGTTATTAAAATACGAATTAATAATACCGATATCATCTTGTCTTTCCACTAATTCAATACTTAAATCTCCTTCACCCACTTTACGTAATCCTTCACGTAAATCTTGTAATGGAGCAAGTGAATTACGTACAATCAAGAATTGAATAAAAGTCGCAATTAAAACTGAAATACAAATAAACATTAAACCTTGCATAATAAATTTCTTCTTTGTACTAGGAACAATAGACGCATCTAAATCAGCTGCAACAATTGCAACAATATTTTCTTCTCCATCTGTAATTGGCTCTAATATTGTTACCCATGATCCCAGTTCATCTTCATATATTTCCGTCATTTGTGCTTTTTTCGTGGCCATTACTTTATCGTATGCCTTCATCCAACGAACTGGTTGTTCATAATAGTCTCCTGGTTTTACTTGAACAGCATTCGCTAATTCTGTAGCCAAACCAACTACTTGAAGCTCACCTTTTGCATTTGTTTTTGCTCCAACAACATACGTTTGTCCAACACTTTTCAATTCTTTTGTAACTTCATCTAACTGCTCTGTTAATTTAGCTCTTTTTTCTTTTTGTGCCGTCGGGTTTTTCGCGACATCTCTTACTACTTCTGCCTCTAATTTATGTAATACCGTATCTCCCGTTTCAATAGACTGTCTTTCAAATATAGACATCATACTATTTTGAAACATATTAAAACTTAACGCCCCCATACTACCAACAAGCGTTAAAATAACGAGTACAGTTAACAATACATTCTTTTGAAGAAACGATAGCTTATGCCAATATTTTTTCATTCACATTACCTTCCTTAATTCAGTTAATACAAAATAATAATTTCAAAACACATCCTTTAATTGATAACCATTCTCAAATATAAACCAAAAAAAAAAAAGACCAATGAAAAAGCATTGGTCAAGACCAACCCTATCCGTCCGGTAACTGGCTAGCTTAGCCTCTCGACCTTAGCCCCTATAGTTTTGCGCCCTAATGTTTCCATAAGTTTGCCTTTCTCGCTGAACGAGTTGAACGATATGGGAGTTCTATGAGAATCAAAATATTCTCTATCAAAGATTACAACATAAAAATTAAATTGTCCACTTATTTATAGATGTAAATATAAAGTTTTAATGTATCATTTTTTCGAAATAATTTAACAAAATGCGTGAATGTTACTTTTTTTGTGTTATATAATAAAAAACGTACACAATTCAAGGATTATTTCGATTACTCATTTAATTTTCATTCAAATTAAACTATTCGAACATATCTTAACTTATGAATTCCGGAGGTAGTTTATCATGTTTTGGCTACAATTTCTTACTTTACTACTCTGCATTTTTATTGGCGCACGCTTAGGTGGAGTTGGTCTAGGAGTAATGGGTGGAGTTGGTATGGCAATACTTGTTTTCGTCTTCCACTTACAACCTACAGCTCCTCCTATTGATGTAATGCTTATGATTTTAGCAGTAATTACAGCTGCCGGTGCTTTGCAAGCTGCTGGAGGAATGGATTATCTTGTCCACCTTGCTGAGAAAGCATTACGAAAAAATCCAAAGCGCATTACATTTTTTGCTCCTATTGTTACTTATTTATTCACACTATGTGCGGGAACTGGTCATGTCGCTTATTCTGTACTTCCCGTTATCGCCGAAGTATCTCGCGAATCAGGAATTAGACCTGAACGACCAATGTCAATTGCCGTTATCGCTTCCCAGCAGGCAATTACAGCTAGTCCAATATCGGCTGCAACAGTTGCACTTTTAGCAATGTTAGCCGACTATAAAATCACCTTGTTAGATATTTTAAAAGTCAGTATCCCTTCTACTTTCATCGCTTGTATGGTAGCTGCATTCGTTGCTAGTAAAATGGGAAAAGAATTAAATGAAGACCCTGAATACTTGAAGCGATTAAAAGAGGGAATGATCCCTAAACTTGAAGAGAAAAAAGAATTTGCAGGTTCAAAAGGCGCGAAATTATCAGTTATTCTTTTCCTAGTCGCAACTTTCCTTGTTGTACTTCTCGGTTCATTTGAAACACTTCGTCCAGGATGGATGGTTGATGGGAAATTAGTTCGTCTGTCAATGCCAAACACAATTGAAATGGTCATGTTAACCATTGCTGCTCTTATTATTATTTTCTGTAAACCAAATGTGGAAAGCATTGTAACTGGTAACGTCTTTAAAGCAGGCGCAACAGCAGTTGTTGCTATTTTTGGTATCGCTTGGATGGGAGATACTTTCTTCAACGGAAACTTAAATATAATTCAAGGGTCAATTCAACACTTAGTGACAAGTGCACCATGGTTATTTGCTATCGCACTATTCATTCTATCTATTTTACTGTATAGCCAAGCAGCAACAGTTCGTGCTTTAGTGCCACTTGGACTATCACTTGGTATTCCGCCAGCATTACTTATTGCAATGTTCCCTGCAGTAAATGGATACTTCTTCATTCCAAATTACGGGACAATCGTTGCTGCAATTAATTTTGATCGCACTGGTACAACAGGAATTGGCAAATATGTTTTAAATCATAGCTTTATGATTCCTGGCCTGATCGCAACCTTTACTTCTATCGGAATTGGAATGCTCTTAATTTCAATTATGTTTTAAATAAAAGCACAAACCTACAATTTAAAAGGGTTTGTGCTTTTTTAATCAAACGTTTGTTTAAATAAAGTGAAACTTTAATCAGTGGGGGTTTTGTTCATCCCCCACTGATTATTATCCCGCAAATAGCGGGATAAACGAAGCAACTCATTTTGCGACTCTACAAACTCTTATTTACTTCCTCAGCTAATTTCTTCGTACTTTCATACGCAGATTCCGCTAAGCTAATCGCTGAAATAACTGAAACACCTTCTGCACCCGCGTCTATAACTGAAGCCGTATTTTCAATTGTAATCCCACCAATCCCAACGATCGGTATTGTAATCTCTTGTTCCCTAAAATACTTTAGACCTTTCGTTCCTTGAACCGCTTTCGTATCTTTTTTCGTGCTCGTCGGGAAAATTGGACCAACTCCTAAATAATCGGCTCCATTTTCAATCGCCCAGCGTGCTTCTTCAATTGTATGTGTAGATACTCCAATAATTTTATCTCCCATTTTTTTACGAACAGATGTAATTCCTTCATCATCTTGTCCAACATGCACGCCATCTGCATCTAACTCGAGGGCTAGTTCTACATCATCATTTACGATGAATGGTACACCATACTCCTTGCAAAGCGCTTGTAGTTCTTTCGCAAAATCAATACGTTTCTCTCCCGTTAAAGCTCCTTCTCCCTTTTCACGAAATTGAAAAATTGTTATACCACCTTCTAGTGCATCTCTCAATACTTGTAGTGGCTCCTTCGTACAATTGTTACTTCCCATAATAAAATATACTGGTAATAACCTAGACATTTCATCCATTGTAATACGCGACATCTAGTTCCCCTCCTTACTGTATAACCTCAATCTTCCCATACTTCTCAATATCATCTGAAGTCGTATTCGCCAACTGATTTAAAAATTCAATTTGGAAGCTTCCTGGTCCATTCTCTACAGTTTTCGAAGCCGCTATTTCTGCTGCTACTCCATAAAACGTTAAAGCCGCGACCGCTGCCTTCATATAATTTTTTTCAACCGCTGCAAATGCTCCTATTACAGAAGTTAATAAGCAGCCTGTCCCGGTAACTTTCGTTAAAATAGGATGGCCATTTCGAATAAGAATAGTTCGCTCTCCATCTGTAACAACATCTTCTTCTCTAGTAATTACCGCAACTGTATTTAATTCATCCGCTGCCTGTTTTGCAATATTTACAACATTACCATTTCCTGTACCAGCGTCTACACCTTTAATTTCCCATTTCTCATTAATAACATTAGCAATTTCAGCTGCATTTCCGCGGATTATCGCTAAATCTATTTCAGCTGGAATATGTCTCGCCACTTCTGTTCGATAAGAAGTTGCTCCTGCCCCAACTGGGTCAAATAATACTGGTACATGATGTTTATTTGCTGATTTCCCAGCAATGAGCATTGCTTCTACCTCTTCAGAACGAAGTGTCCCCATATTTAAAACAAGCGCGTCCGCAATGCTAGCCATTTCTGCTACTTCTTCTTTTGCATACGCCATTACAGGCGATGCTCCTAATGCTAACAAACCGTTTGCTGTAAAATTTGTTACAACAACATTTGTAATATTATGCACGAGTGGATTAGACTCTCTCATCAATTCCACGACTTTACTAATTTCTTGTACATTCATTCTTTTCATCTCCTAACTTTAATGATGGGAGATACACAAAAAGACACTTTGCGTACGCAAAGTGTCTGAACATGTGCTTTTACACTCTCCCTACGCTGGCATTATCCAACAGGTTCAAATGGTCAATGACGGGTTAGCCATACTCTCAGTTTGCATCCACAAACTCCCATGTGTTTCTTATTCATCTACTTCAGAGTCTACTCTTATTCTAGTAAAATAACAAGTTCTTTACCTTTTCACATAAAAGAGTGATAGGAAGTTCAGCCTATCACTCTTTTACATTATTATTTTAAACCTTTTGATACTTCTTTCACCATTGCTGATACAGACTCAAGTCCGCCAGCAGATAAGTACCAGTAGTTTGCATCAAGATAAACTACGTTATTGTTTTTCACAGCGTTTGTTTTACTTACAAGTTCATTTTCAACAACTTGTTTAGCAGAAGATTTACCACCAGCTACTACACCTCTATCAATTACAAATAAGTAATCAGGGTTCTTCTCAAGAATGTACTCAAATGAAAATTTATTACCATGTGTATCTGCTTTAATTTCTGGATCAACAGGTGTTACACCAAACACATCATGAATAATGCCGAAGCGAGATTGAGGTCCGTATGCACTTACTTGACCATCGTTCACTAAAATAACTAAACCTTTTTTATCGCTTTTCGTAGCTTTTTCATTTAATGCTTTCACATCTTTTTCAACTGCTGCAATTTCTTTTTTCGCTGCATCTTCTTTACCGAAGATTTTTGCTAACATTTCTGTGTTTTCTTTAAATGATTTCATGTAATCTTTTGTATCTTGTTCTACATAAATTGTTGGAGCGATTTTTTCAAATTCTTTTATATTTCATCATAAATAGTTCAAACCTTCAGCAAAACTGAATAGAACAAAGATGTATGCTATATTTAACGTATGGAAATTTGAAAGGATGTTTTTAAATATGGCAAAAAGTATTGTAATTGCTGAAAAACCTTCTGTTGCACGTGATATCGCACGTGTACTGAAATGCGATAAAAAAGGAAACGGCTATCTTGAAGGTAGTAAATATATTGTTACTTGGGCTTTAGGTCATCTCGTTACATTAGCTGATCCAGAAAGCTATGATGTGAAATATAAAAAGTGGGATTTAGAAGATTTACCAATGCTACCTGAGCGTTTAAAACTAACAGTTATTAAACAAACTGGGAAACAGTTTAACGCTGTAAAGAGTCAGCTACTTAGAAAAGATGTAAATGAAATTATTATCGCGACAGATGCTGGTCGTGAAGGCGAATTAGTCGCACGCTGGATTATCGATAAAGTTAAAATGCAGAAACCGATTAAACGTTTATGGATTTCATCGGTTACCGATAAAGCAATTAAAGATGGCTTCGCAAATTTAAAACCTGGAAAAGCATATGACAATCTATACGCTTCGGCTGTCGCACGTTCAGAGGCTGACTGGTATATCGGGCTTAATGCGACTCGAGCATTAACTACTCGCTTTAATGCCCAACTAAATTGTGGTCGTGTCCAAACACCTACTGTAGCCATGATTGCAAGCCGTGAAGATGAAATCAAACATTTCAAAGCTCAAACTTACTATGGTATCGAAGCTCAAACAGCTGAGAGATTAAAGCTAACTTGGCAAGATACAAAAGGAAATAGCCGTAGCTTTAATAAAGAAAAAACTGATGCAATCGTGAACAAAATTAGTAAGCAAAATGCTAATGTTGTAGAAATTGATAAAAAACAAAAGAAATCGTTCGCTCCTGGTCTTTACGATTTAACTGAACTACAACGTGATGCGAATAAAATATTTGGTTACTCTGCGAAAGAAACATTAAACATTATGCAAAAATTATATGAACAGCATAAAGTTTTAACGTACCCTCGTACAGATTCACGCTATATTTCATCTGATATTGTCGGAACACTTCCTGAGCGTCTGAAGGCTTGCGGAGTTGGAGAATACCGTCCTTTAGCACATAAAGTATTGCAGAAACCTGTAAAATCTAATAAATCATTTGTTGATGATAGCAAAGTAAGCGATCATCACGCAATTATTCCAACAGAGAGCTATGTAAACTTCTCAGCTTTCACAGATAAAGAACGTAAAATTTATGACTTAGTTGTAAAACGTTTCTTAGCTGTTTTATTCCCGGCCTTTGAATATGAGCAACTAACATTGCGCACGAAAATTGGTGACGAAACGTTCATCGCACGAGGAAAAACGATTTTACATGCTGGTTGGAAAGAGGTTTATGAAAATCGATTTGAAGATGATGATACAATCGATGATGTAAAAGAACAAATCTTACCTCGCATCGAAAAAGGCGATACATTAAACATAAAACTAATTGTCCAAACATCAGGTCAAACAAAAGCACCTGCACGCTTTAATGAAGCAACATTACTTTCAGCGATGGAAAACCCAACAAAATACATGGATACGCAAAACAAACAACTTGCTGACACGTTAAAGTCAACTGGTGGATTAGGTACTGTAGCTACACGAGCTGATATTATCGACAAGTTATTCAATTCGTTCTTGCTTGAAAAACGTGGTAAAGATATTCATATTACTTCAAAAGGCCGTCAGTTACTTGATTTAGTGCCAGAAGAACTGAAATCTCCTACACTAACTGGTGAATGGGAGCAAAAGTTAGAAGCTATCGCTAAAGGAAAATTAAAGAAAGAAGTATTCATTTCAGAAATGAAGAACTATACGAAGGAAATTGTTACTGAAATTAAATCAAGCGATAAAAAATATAAGCACGACAACATTTCAACGAAGTCTTGTCCAGACTGTGGTAAACCAATGTTAGAAGTAAACGGTAAAAAAGGTAAAATGCTTGTATGCCAAGATCGCGAATGTGGTCACCGTAAAAATGTATCTCGTACAACAAACGCACGCTGCCCTCAGTGTAAAAAGAAACTCGAACTTCGTGGTGAAGGAGCAGGCCAAATTTTCGCATGTAAATGTGGCTATCGCGAGAAACTTTCTACGTTCCAAGATAGACGTAAAAAAGAATCTGGAAACAAAGCTGATAAACGTGACGTCCAAAAATATATGAAACAACAGAACAAAGAAGAAGAAGAACCATTAAACAATCCATTCGCAGAAGCATTAAAGAAATTAAAATTTGATTAAACAAAAAGGTTCCTACCACTATCGGTAGGAACCTTTTGTTTTTAATGAATAATTTTACTTCCTTTTGCGTTCTCAACAAACTTTTCACTTGATTTGTTAATTGGTTTTTTCAGTAATAATGCAGCCACAACCATGATTACTACGAAAGCACTTAACACAAGTAAATCTCTAGTTACTATATCCCAAAGCATTCCACCTACTGTTTCACGAATTGCACTAATAGCATATGTGAATGGTAAGAACGGATACAGTGCTTGGAAGAACGGTGGTGTCATTTGAATTGGGAACGTGCCGCCCGATCCTGCTACTTGCAGTACCAGTAAAATAATTGCCATCGATTTCCCAACGTTTCCGAAAATAGAAACGAGTGAGTACACGATACAAACAAATACTCCCCCAATAAATAAACTAAATAACACAAACCAGAATTTATCGACTACGTACGTACCGAGTAAGAACATATCCCCCATCGATACGATAAACGCCTGTGAAAGACCTATCGTTAAGAATGTTAATAAACGTCCGAAGTAAACTTCATGGCTCTTATAATTCGCGCCCTCTTCGTGTACTTCTACCGTTAATAATGAAACCATTAATAGTGCGCCTACCCATAATGCAAGCACTGTATAGAATGGTGACATTGCTGAACCGTAGTTCGGCATCGCAAATAATTTATTCTCTTTTAAATTTACTGGATTTGCAAAGTAATCACTTTGCTTTTCAACATCATTTTTCAATAAGCGTATGATGTCTTTTATATCCTCTTCTGATTCAAAATCACGAATTTTATTTGCTAATTCTTTAATCTTTTTCTCAGTAGCTGGCATTTCAGCTTTAATATCTGCAATTTTCTTTTGACCATCTACTAAGCCTTTTGATGAGTCTTCTAGTAACTTCTTAACATCTGGAAGCTTTTTGTCTGCATCATTTAAAATTTGAGTTGTATTTTTAGACATCTCTTTTGTACGAGCAATTGCTGTGTTGAAGCCTGGTACAATTTCTGCATCATACGTCGATAATACATCTGCTAATTGAGCTGATCCACCTTTTGCTGCATTGTTAATACTTTCAATTACATCTTTTGTAGGCTTCTGCCCATTATTAATAAGTGTAATTCCCTTATTCGTTGCATCTACACCTTTTTGTAAACTACTTTTCGCTTTATTTAACTTTGCAATTCCATTATTAAGGTTTTTATCACTATTCACATCTGCTAAAACCTTATTTGTGCTTTCTAGAACTGGAATCATATCGTCAATTAAACCAATGCCAGATTGGAATTGACCATTTAAGCTATTTAAAGCTACTTTTGTTGAATCTAAACCGTTAACACCTTTATTTTGTATATCTTCTTTTGCTTTTTGTAAATCTGCTTTAGCACCTTCAAGACCATTTTTCGCTTTATCATAATCTGCTTTTGCATTATCATATGCTGCATTTGCATCAACTTTAGCTTGATCTACTGTACTAACTGCTTTTTGATAATCTGCTACAAATGTTTCATTATAATCTTTTTCAGCTCGATCGATTAAAGCATTTGTTTCATTTAATTTCTGATTGATTCCATCTCGCACATCTTGTTTTACTTCTTGACCTGTGCTAATTAAATCGTTTAAACGTTTAAAGCGATTATTTAAATCTTGTTGTCCATTCTTAATATCCGTTAAATGCTCTTTTCTTGTTTTAAAGAAATTTTGCCCAAACTCAGTTTGAGCCCCTTGCTCTAAACGAGCCATAACATCAATTACATAAGAAAGATTGTCAATGTGCGTTTGAAGATTATTAGATATAGTCGAAATATTTTTCTTAGCTATCTCTGGATCCACGCTTCCATTTTGCAATCCATCCATAACACTTTGTGCATAAGCTGTTCCTGCACGGGATGAACTTAAAACATTATTGACTGTTTGATTAATATTTTGCGCTATATTTTTATAACCATCACTATTCAACTTAGAAAGGTCCGGTCTCGCTGGGAATTCAGGCAATCCATTCATTCCAGACAAATCAGGAATGGCTAAATCCACACCCGGATTCATTAAAAAGTCAGTAAATGCAGCTGCACTATCCATAACACCTTGGGCTACTACTAAATCATTTCTTATCGTACCTGGAGCATTTTTCAATGTTTGATCTTGATTCGCAAAGAACTTATCTAAATTTGCCAATGCTTCCTGTCCATCATTTATTACACTCTCTACAACAGGTAAATCTTTTTGCGCTACTTTCACAATGTCTTCCGCTCGCGTCGCATCATCTAATGCTTTATCCACAAGTGTATTCATTTCTGGGAACTGTGCTTCTAACTTAAATACAAGATCTTTGACCTTTTCAATACTCGGTAAGTTAGTTTCTAAATCGATTCCAAGGTCATTGAAGATTTTAAAAATCTCACCGTTTGCTGTTTTAACAAAGTTTTTACTAACCTCTTCTGTAAGACCCGATGCACCTTTAGCTGTAATCTTCGGTGCAATGGCATTCACCTTTTCATTTACATAGTAATCAATTTCCGGTTTCTGTGGATTTTCATTCAAGACTGTTGCAATCTTTTCAGAAAAATCTTTTGGAATAGTAATACTTGCGGAATAATCTCCACGCTCTACTCCATAAATTGCTTGCTTTTCATCAACAAACTTCCACCCGAAATTTTTGTCCTTCTTAAGTGAATCTACAATTTCTTCCCCGATGTTAATATCTTTTCCTCTTAAATTTGATCCAACATCTTGGTTAGAAACTGCAATCTGGATTCCTTTCGTATTTCCGTAAGGATCCCAAGAAGCTTTAATGTTAAACCATGCATATAACGATGGTAAAATCATTAACCCTAAAACAATAACAATTGCAGCCCAATGTTTGGCTACATTCCGTAAATCTGTCTTATAAATACGCCAAATCTGTTTCATATAAGCAATCACCTAATTATATATTTTTCTTTCTTTAGAAAATGATACATGCATTTTGCAATTATATCACTTTCTACATCGTGGATTAAACGAAAACATACTATTTTTCCCATTAAATATTTCACTTACTTCATTATATAACGAAGTTAAAAAAGTATGCATACAAAATGACCAAATTAGTTTTACATTCAATAATAACAAATATATAGGAAATGTCATAAAAAATACAAGTATTTTCTCTTGGGAATACTTGTATTTA
The DNA here is from genome assembly GCF_040838205.1 of Bacillus sp. S4. Classification (NCBI taxonomy): domain Bacteria; kingdom Bacillati; phylum Bacillota; class Bacilli; order Caryophanales; family Bacillaceae; genus Bacillus; species Bacillus sp. S4. The sequence goes on along the minus strand of NZ_JBFPJI010000030.1, from coordinate 11,478 downwards.
TCAAAAAACCCTCCCAGCTTTTCATTATCTGTGAGGGTTTCTTCTATTATATATCTAATTGTACTTCTACACCGAAATGATCAGAAATTACATTTCGATTTGTTCCATTAAAAATGACTTTTGAAGAATTAACTGTTTTACTTTGATTGCTTAATATTAGGTCGATTCGTAATTTCTGTTTATTTTCATCCCAACCAGCAATCTCTCCTTGGACAGTTGTTCCTTCATCCTTCTCTATCGCTAGTTCATATGTGTCATATAAACCTTTTTGCATCGTATACTCATAACCCTCTCCTTCCAAACGAGCATTGTTATTAAAATCACCCATTAAGAAGAAAAGTTCATTGCTATTTACACGCTCCATTAAACGATCAACTTGGTCTTTGAATGATTCTTCTTCATCATTCCACCAACCGAGATGGCAAGAATAAAACGTTATATTCTTATCATTATAAGCAATTGTTGCACTTACAATTTTGCGTGTTTTCCAATACGTTGTATCCTTATTTTTTGAGACAAAGAACGTATCTTCCTTTACAATGTTGTGCTTTGTTATAATTGCTAATCCTTCTTCGTACACATCATATCCAATATGAGAGGAATCCCAAATAATATTGTATTCTTTTACGTTTAATGCTCTTAACTCTTCTAGCAGTAAAAGTCCAAAATTATCTTTTTTCTTGTTACCGCATACATTTTCAGCTTGTATAGACTGACTTACTTCTTGTAATGCGATCACATCATAATCTTCTTCTTGAATTGCTTTAGCAAGATACTTTATTTTTTCAATTTGATTCTCTTCTTGCCAAGAGTGACAATTTAAAGTTAGCAATTTCATATTATTACGCACCTAACATATCTTGAATGTCTGACTTTAATACGTCAGCTTTCGGGCCATATACGGCTTGTACACCTTTATCTTTAACAATAAGTCCTAAAGCACCATTTTGTTTCCATTGTGCTTCTGGTGCAACAACATCTAAATCTTTTACTGTTATACGTAAACGTGTCATACAAGCATCTACGTCAGCAATATTATCTTTTCCGCCCAATAAATCAATAACTTTTGTTGCTAATGAACCATCTTGTACATTTCCTGTTCCTTCTGATGACTCATCTTCATTATCAATATAGTTACCTGCACGTCCTGGTGTTGGTAAATTGAATTTTTTAATTAAGAAATTGAATAACGTAAAGTTAAGACCGAAGAACACTAATGAAACAATGACAAAGTTAATTAAATCTCTTGTTAATCCTGCATTGACCATCATTGGTGTACGTGTAATTAACTCAATAAATCCAAATGCATGAACACGTAAATCAATTAAATCTACTAATGCGAATGCAAGTCCTGTTGTAATTGCATACACAACATATAATACTGGCGCAATAAACATGAACATGAATTCAATTGGTTCTGTTACACCTGTTAAGAATACTGCTAATGCAGCTGATAAGAACATTGGTTTATATTTTGCACGTTTTTCCTTATCAACATTACGGAACATCGCAAATGCAATCCCCATTAACGCTGCTGTTGAGCCGATAACTTGTCCAGCTTTGAAACGAGCTGGTACAACGTTATTTAATAAATCGTTATATGCTTTCGTATCTCCATTTGCTAATAAGTTATTTAAATCTGTAATCCATGCAAGCCATAATGGGTCTTGTCCTGCTACAACTTGTCCAACTTTTGAACCAGTTAACATCGTATATGTTCCGCCTAGCTCTGTGTAGTTCATCGGAATCGTTAACATATGATGTAATCCAAACGGTAATAATAAACGTTCTAACGTTCCGTATACAAACGGTGCAACAATTGGTGCACTGTCTTTAGATGCTGCAATCCAGCGACCAAATTCATTTAATCCACTTTGGATAAATGGCCATACAAGTGATAATACAATCGCAGTAACTGTAGACCATACAATTACAACGAATGGCACGAATCGTTTTCCATTAAAGAATGCTAATGCCTGTGGCAGTTTATTATAGTTATAGTATTTGTTATATAAAGTAGCTCCTAGGAAACCTGTGATAATCCCTACGAAAACTCCCATGTTTAATGCTGGTGCACCAAGTACAGAAGTAAAGTAATCTTTTACAAGTAAATCTCCTGCTAATGATGAAGAAACTGTCGCTTTTGAATCCGCTAACATTTGAGCGTTTACGCCAAAAATAGCTCCTGTAATTCTGTTTGTTAAGACGAATGCTAACAGTGCTGCAAATGCACCACCTGCGCGATCCTTCGCCCAAGATCCCCCAATTGCTACTGCGAATAAAATGTGTAGGTTTGTAATAATTGCCCAACCGATGTCTTCCATTACTCGAGCAATTGTATGAACTGCGTTAATATCCCCAGCAGACATCCCAATTAACTTACCGATCGAAATCATTAAGCCCGCTGCCGGCATTACAGCTACAACAACTAACAATGCTTTCCCGAACTTTTGCCAAAAATCAAAAGACGTAATTTTCATCTGTTCTTCCTCCCCTTTATTTATAACAACATAATGATTTAAATTATAATTTCTGTTTCTCTTATGAAAACGATTCCTTCTTTTTTTGTTACGCAACCGTTTTCATAAATCTATTTTAATAAAAGCGTTTTCACATTGCAATAGAAATTTATTTTTTTTCATAAAAAAAGATGCTCCAAGAGCATCCTTTTTTATTATGAAATGCGATAAACCCTTGTTTCATAAGGTTTTAACGTGATTGTAGTTAATTGATCATGATCGGAAACTTTATAGTTATTTAAAAGCAAACGTTTGCGTTCTAGTGCAAATTTCTCCTCATTATACACTGCTTCCTCTTTCGAGATATTACTAATAACAATAATTTTTTCATCGTTTAATGTACGAGTATATGCGTAAATTTGCGGATTATCTTCTAAAAGTAAATCATACGTACCATAATTTAATACATCGTTCTCTTTTTTCAAGGCAATCATTTTTTTATAGAAATTGAAAATAGATCCCTCTTCATTTTTCTGCTTTTCAACATTAATTTCTTCATAATTTGGATTCATGCCAAACCAAGGTGTTCCCGTTGTAAAGCCAGCATTACTTTCAGCACTCCACTGCATAGGTGTACGTGAATTATCGCGGCAAGAAGCCCATATAATTTCCATCATATCTTGATGCGATACTCCTTCTGCAATTTTCTCACGATATAAATTTTTAACTGCTACATCATCATAATCTTCAATATTTGGGAACTGAACATTTGTCATACCAATTTCTTGTCCTTGATAAATAAACGGTGTGCCGTGCATAAAGAAATACATCGCACCTAAAGCCGTTGCACTTTCACGCCAATATTCTTTATCATTTCCCCAAGTAGACACAATACGTGGCTTATCATGATTTTCAATGTATAAAGCATTCCATCCCTTATTTTCTAAACCTTTTTGCCACTTTGTTAATACTTTTTTCAACTCAACAACGTCAAGATCTTTCTTCTTTTCTGCATCCCATAAGCTTAAATGCTCAAACTGGAATACCATATTGAATTTACCGTTCTCTTCTCCAACCCAAAGATCAGCATCTTCAACTTTCACACCATTTGCTTCTCCAACAGTCATAATATCGTATTTAGCAAATGTATTTTCTTTTAATTCTTCTAGTAATGGCTGAATACCATCTACATTCATATGTTTGTCAAAAGAAGGCACATACTTTAACCCTTTTGGGTTTGGCATATCCTGTAAACCATCTTCTTTTTTTATGTGGCTAATCGCATCAACGCGGAAACCATCAATACCTTTATCAAGCCACCAATTAACAGTATCATATAAAACTTCACGAACTTCTTTATTCTCCCAGTTTAAATCTGGTTGTTTACGCGAGAATAAATGTAAATAATATTGCTCTGTCACTTCATCATATTCCCATGTAGAACCATTAAAGATACTTTCCCAATTGTTTGGTTCCGCGCTGTCTTTACCATCATGCCAAATATACCAATCACGTTTCGGATTGTCTTTAGAAGAACGTGACTCAATAAACCACGGATGTTCATCACTTGTATGATTAATAACTAAATCAATAATAAGCTTCATATCACGCTTATGAACTTCATCTAGTAATGCATCAAAGTCTTCCATCGTACCAAATTCATCCATAATATCTTGATAGTCACTAATATCATAACCATTATCGTCATTAGGTGATTTATACATTGGACAAATCCAAATTACATCTATACCTAAATCTTTTAAATAATCCAGTTTTGCAATAATACCTTGTAAATCTCCAATACCATCACCATTTGAATCCATAAAGCTACGTGGATAAATTTGATAAGCGACAGCTTCTTTCCACCATGTCTTATTCATACTAATTCTCTCCTTTTGCATCCCATCGGATTTTTTATGCAAACGTTTTCGTAACACTATCATAACAAAATATGAATAGTTTGCAACTGTTTTCATTGAACTCTATGTAGATTCCTGATTCTTATGCTTTATTTATTTCTCACAAAGATAAAGTGGAACTTTAATCAGTGTGGGCTGTCCATCCCCCACTGATTATTAGCCCTTACCAATCGGACTTTTACGAGCAGCCCTATCTTCTTGCTTCAGCCGGATTGTCTTACAGCTCGGCAAATAACGGGATAAATCTAATCCTTCTCCTCTTCTCTTCCATGCGTGTTAAATATACTCTTCATATACTAATACAAGCTCATATTATTTCAGAAAGGAGATATAAATTGAAACAAACAAAATTAACTGGTCGTATCGTCGTTCCCTCGGATCCTGAGTATGACATAGCCCGAATAAATTTAAATTTAAGCATTCCAAAATTCCCTTGTATTATTGTTTTTTGTCAAAATAAAAATGATGTGTGTAACGCCTTAAAATGGGCACGTGAGCGTCATATACCATTTCGCTTAAGAAGTGGACGTCATAGCTACGAAAACTTCTCTCTTTTAAATGGCGGGCTTATTATTGATGTGAGTGAAATGAAGCAAATTACGGTTAGTACAAGGAAATTAACAGCAACAATCGAAGCTGGTGCAAATCTCGGAACTGTTTATAAAGAACTTTGGAAATATAGTGTTACAATACCAGCTGGCACAAGTGCAAGTGTCGGAATTGTGGGGTTAACACTCGGCGGTGGCATTGGCATGCTTTCACGCTTATTTGGACTAACATGTGATCAATTAGTAGAAGTCGAAATGGTACAAGCGTGCGGAAAATTTGGTGCAAAAATCATTCGCGCAAATGAACGAGAAAACTCTAGCCTGTTTTGGGCATGCCGCGGCGGTGGGGGTGGGAATTTCGGGATTGTTACTTCCTTAACTTTTCGAGTCCATCCTATAAAAAACGTCTCAATTTTCTCGCTTACATGGGAATGGGAAGACTTTATTGCTGCATTTCAAGCTTGGCAAAACTGGGCACCTTATATAGATGAACGTCTCACTTCATCAATTGAATTATTCTCCAAACAACGAAATAAAATCGAGGTTAAAGGTGAATTTGTTGGCTCTCCCTCTGAACTCTATCCTCTATTATCTCCTCTTCTTGAAACTGGTAACCACTCTCTCTTTATAGATGAAGTTCCTTATATAAAGGCTGTTCAATTCTTTAATAGTGGTAATATCCCTGAAAAATTTAAGCGCTCTGGTTCCTATGTATATAAAACGATTCCCCTTAAAGGCATTCAAATCATGCAACATTTTCTTTCTCATGCACCAAATAAAGATGCGAGTATTTGGCACCAATCACTCGTAGGTGCTGTGGAAAATATTTCTTCGAATGAAACAGCTTATTTCCACCGCAAGGCAATTATTGCTCAAGAATATATTACTTCTTGGAAATGCAACGATGAAGAAAACCGAAATATACGCTGGGTTAAAGATTTACGGGAAAGCTTAGATCCTTACACACTGGGAGACTATGTCAATTGGCCCGATATCGACATAAAAAATTGGCAAACTAGTTATTATGGCTCTAATTTTCAAAGGTTGCGTAAAGTGAAGACAGCATATGACCCTTGTAATGTTTTTCGTTTTCAACAAAGCATTCCTCCTTCCCATACGTAAAAAGGAAGAACAGAATTCTGTTCTTCCTTTTTACATTGAAAATCGTTCAATTGTTTGTTTCAAATCAGCTGCTTGCTTCTCTAAATCCTTTAATAATCGATCAATTATTACCATATTTTTAGACTGTTGGAGAGTCACACGTGCCACTTCTTGTGAACCAGCTGATGTTTCCTCAGCAATTGCTGCTACAGCCTTCGTCTGTGCTCCTGTTTGATGTATGTGACTCACTTGTTCGTTCATATAGCTACTAATTTGCTTAGTTGCATCGGCAACTTCCATAATACTCGATGACATTTCTTTTAAAATTAATTCAGTAGCTTCTCCTCGTTTTGCCTCTTCTTTAGCTGTTTTCACTTGCTCCGTCATTTTCAATGCGACTTGTTGCACTTCTTCCTGCATATTCCGTAATAATTGCGATATATTTCTGGCAGAATGATCACTTTCATCAGCAAGTTTACGTACTTCTTCAGCTACAACTGCAAAGCCCCTTCCATGCTCTCCAGCACGAGCTGCCTCAATAGAAGCATTTAATGCTAATAAATTCGTTTGACTAGCAATCTCACTCACAACAGAAACAATATGTTCTACTTGTTTCATTCGTTCTTCTAACTTCTGTACATTTTGCATCGAATCTTCATTCTCTTTTGCCAATGTTTGAATGCCTTGAATTAAAGAAGTAAAGACACGTGTACTTTGTCCTAAAGCTTGAACCATTTCTAAAGACAACTCGTCGGACTTTTTTGCTTTTTCTTCTACTTCACTCGCAATAGAGGTTGTTGTATCGACAGTTGAAACAATCGCCTGAATGGAAGCTGCTGATTGCTCGGCGCCAGAAGAAATCTCTGCAAGAGTTTCAGACACACCGCGTGCTTGCTTTGTCGCTTCCCCTGTTTGTTTTCTAATTTGCTGAACTTGATTATTTGTATACGAAAATGTAGTATCAATATTTTTTACCATACCTCTTAAGTTCTCGAGCATCATATTAAATGCAACACTTAAAGATTTAATCTCATCATCTACTTTTGGCAACGGGACATCTTCACGAATATCACCATCAGCCGCTTTCCTTGCTGCTTCTTCCAACTTTCGAAGTGGTTTAATTAAAAATATTGCTGCCCCATACGCTAAAATTCCAGACCATACTACACCTAATAACATAACGATAATATTATAAACAGTTTGACTTACATAACTTTGAAAATAATCATATATAACGTAAATAAAAAATAAACTTGTTGAATATGTAATTAAAGCTAAAACTGTAGTAAATAGCATAAGCTGTATACGTAAACCAAAGGAAAATGTCTTCCTTTCTTTTTCCATCTCTTCTTTCCCCCTTCTTATAAGCAATATAAGTGCTACCTATATATTATTATCCATATTTTCGTTATAGAAAGATATAGAGATTTTAAAAATCATAATTCCCTTGAATATCAAATTCCGTCAAAAAAATAAAGGATTCTGACAATTTATGACTAATAACAGAAATAAGGGGCAACATTTGTAAAATATATTTTTGACTGGGGGTTTTGTATGATTCAAGTTCGAAATCTAGTAAAATCATTCGGCTCACTTGATGTTTTAAAAGGAATTGATTTAGAAGTAAAAGAAAAAGAAGTTGTTGTTTTAATCGGCGCCAGTGGTTCCGGCAAAAGTACATTACTTCGCTGTCTTAACTTTTTAGAAATGTACGATGAAGGTGAAATTCACTTACAAGGTGAGCGAATTGATCCAAAGCATTCAAATTTAAACAAAGTCCGTGAAAATGTCGGTATGGTTTTTCAGCACTTTAACCTATTTCCTCATATGACCTCACTAGAAAACATCATAGAAGCACCTATTCACGTAAAAAAATTGGAGACAGCAAATGCAAAGGAGATTGGAAATCAACTTTTGCAAAAAGTCGGCCTACAAGATAAAGCAGATGTAACTCCCCACCTCCTGTCAGGTGGTCAAAAACAGCGCATTGCCATTGCGCGAGCTCTTGCTATGAATCCTAAAATTATGCTATTTGATGAACCCACCTCAGCCTTAGACCCTGAACTTGTTGGAGAAGTATTGCAAGTTATGAAAGAACTTGCTGAAGAAGGAATGACCATGGTTATTGTTACTCATGAAATGAATTTCGCAAGAGATGTGGCTGATCGCGTTATCTTTATGGATGACGGGAAAATTGTAGAGGATGCTTCACCAGCGCAATTTTTTTCCGCTCCATCGCATGAACGGGCAAAGCAATTTTTACGCAACGTTTTATAATGTAACTTCTGTTTCAAATGAAAAGAAATACATTCATACGGTGCACAACTAATTGTCCAAATAAAATATCTCAGTAACATACTTAAAACCATCCGTATGATCAATATATAGGAGGGGTTTTATGAAAAGAAAACTATTAACCATTGTTGCGAGTATTACATTATGTACATCCTTCATACTAGGAGCCTGTAGTAAGGAAAGCTCTACCACTTCATCTAATGGTCAAAAAGAATTTCGTTATGCGATGAGTGGTTTATACAAACCTTTTAACTATAAAGAAAATGACGGGAAACTTGTCGGTTTTGATGTAGAAATAGGTGAAGCTCTCGGGAAAAAGATGGGAATGAAACCTGTTCCTGTTACAAATCCTTGGGAAACATTGATTCAAGGTCTACAATCAAAAAAATATGATGTGATATTAGGAAGTATGGCAATTACAGAAGAACGATTAAAAGCCGTGAATTTCTCAAATCCATATTATCGCTCTGGTGCACAAATTTTTGTAGCTAAAAAGAATACATCTATCTCTTCTCCAGAGGACTTGAAAGGGAAAAAAATAGGTGTTGTAAAAGCAAGTACTTTCAAAACCCTTGTTGCAAAACATACAGATCAAATTACAGAATATGATAGTGATATTACTGCACTTATGGACTTAGAACCAGGACGTGTAGACGCAGTTATTACTGATCAAATGGTTGGTCTTCGTATGATTAAAGAAGGTAAATCAAATATAAAAGAAGCTGGAAAACCGTTAAACCTTGATGAAATGGGAATTGCTATTCATAAAGACAATAAAGACATGGTCGAAAAGGTAAATAAAGCGCTAGATGAAATCATTAAAGACGGCACGTATGAAAAGATTAGTAAGAAATGGTTTGGGCGTAATATTCTTGGAGACGAGGCAAAAACAAAGTAAATTAGCCATTTAGAGATTTCATAAATTATGCCCCACCTTGTATGTGGGGCATTTCATTCCCTACTAAAATCCATACAATATGAGGTGACACATATGTTTGAAATTTTTATCTCTACCTATCCCACACTCTTAAAGGCTACTATTGTCACATTACAATTAACATTAACATCCCTATTACTCGGTTCACTAATTGGATTACTAGTCGCTTTCTTTCGAATCTCTAACAATAAGGTTTTAAATAGTATTGCTCATGTATACATCGCCATTATTCGTGGTACACCTTTAATTGTTCAAATTGCCATTCTCTATTTTGGGATTACATCCGTTGTTGTTTTTACCCCTTTTTGGGCAGGAGCAATTGCTTTAGCAATTCATAACGGTGCATATATTACTGAAATTTTCCGCGGATCAATTCAATCCGTTGACCGGGGACAATTAGAAGCTGCTCGCTCTTTAGGTATGCCTTACCCTTTAGCGATGCGCCGGATTATATTACCACAAGCATTTCGTCTGTCTCTTCCTCCTCTAGGGAATCAGTTTATCATAGGATTAAAAGATTCTTCACTCGTTGCTTATGTAGGATTGTCCGAATTATGGGGATCCGGTTTATCAATTGCCGCAGGTAACTTCCAACAATTAGATACATACATAATCGTTGGTCTATACTATCTCGCACTAGTTCTTCTATTTACTTATTTTGTTAGTCTTCTAGAAAAACGACTACAACGGAAAGAAAATAACTCTGTCCACGTCAAGACAAAGAACAAGAAAGAAGTTTCTTTATAACAAAAAGCAAGCTCTAAGAGAGCTTGCTTTTTCATCGTAAAATATATCTATTATTGATTTGCTTTTTTTATAGTCTCTTTTTCCTCTATATGTTCCTCACGATATGAAATATTATGAGGATCCAATCCATTTCCTAAAGAACCATAGAAATGCTCCCTATGCGGATCAACTAATTCACTTCCGTGATAATACACACGTGGTGTATTCCAAAGTGCTGCCAATGCTTTTGTCATCGGCATTTCGTGATAGCGTTCCGGCCACATTTCTTTAATTTTATCTTTTACTAATGGATAGTATTTAGAACTCATAGCAGGAAACAGATGATGTTCTGTATGGTATGAGAAATTGAAATGTAAAACGTCTACCCAGCGCGGTACTGTTACTGATAAACAGTTTGCTAACGGATCATTTACTGGAACAATTGGATTTAAGCGGTGATTTGTTGCGATATACGCCATTACAATAAAGTTAGCAATTAACAACGGAATCACGTATGCAAAGAACCACTTTGTAGGTCCCATAATAAACAATAAACTAATCCAAACTGTCCAGGGCAAAAGAAGTTGAAGCCATACAGATTTTTGATTGGATGACTTAAATTCTTTTATAAAATGAAAGAACATTCGAGTCGAATGTAACGTAAATTGAATTGTTAGTGACAGGAAACTAAAGAATGAACGTACATGAAGAGGCATGCGATATACCCAACTCAAAAACTTACTCTTTTTCAGTTTCTCAAATGTCGGCCATGCATCTGGATCATTCTCTTCATGCTGTGTGTGAACATGATGCGTTGCATTATGCCACTTTCTCCAAAGTTTTGGGCCAGTTGATAATGGCATAAATGCTATCGCACCTAAAAAATCACGAAGCCATGCCTTTCTTACAACTGTTCCATGTAAAATTTCATGTCCTAAAAATCCAAGTGAAGCAAAACATAATCCAAGAACAATTGCAATTCCTAGATTTGCCCACACATTCAATTCAAATACACCGATCGTTATTAAACCAGCCAATGCCACAAGTAAATAAGCCAGTCCACCAAATAAACGATTAGGAACTGGTTTAAATGCTTTTTTCGGCAAATGTGGTGATACACGCGCTGCATACCACCCAAACGTATGAAGCTCCTTCATCCTTTTGCCCCTTTCTTATGCCGCGCCCTGCGCAACTTGCATATATTAATTCTTGCTTCCAGATTGATTTTACTACGTGATCCAAAAAGCATTTATCATAAGGAAAATATACTCACTCTATCGTCACTTATTTTTCCGCTTTTATTATCAATGAAAAACATTTCTCTTTTTACTCTCTATCAACCTTTCCACATGATGAATCATAACAATAGAATTTCTATATTGTCAACAACTTTTATGACCTAGTAATAAAAGTTGGTTATATTTTTATAATTATACTTTATTCCACTAAAGAAAAAGCATAGATTTCATAAGGCTTTATCCGCTATATGTACA
>NZ_JBFPJI010000367.1:0-2993 GCF_040838205.1 Bacillus sp. S4 | reverse complement strand
GACCTTTGGATTTCTGGGGTTTTACTTATAAAAATTTATAGTTCATAAAACAAAAAATTCTGCACCATTTAAACTCGGGTAACAATTCATGTGATCAAGAATACTTGAGCTAACAGATTTCGTTAGATTGCCATCATCTTTTTTATAATAGAATAGATTCATTACCGTTTCAGACCTATGTATTCATTCATAACCTAACAGTAAAAGGGGGGATGATTAAAGGTATGGCGATTAATGAGGAATCAATTTGTCAACAGTTTGCAAGAATTATCGGTGGCCAAGAAGGATTCGCCGGTGGGAAATGCGTGGCAACAATAAACCGGGATGAAATACGCGCAACAATCTTGGGAAAACGTTTTAGAGTAACAACTTCCTTCTCATTTGAATCACGAGATAATAAAACTGGACGGGCATTATGTCTAGGGCGGGTAGCACTCTTGCAAAAGGAAGTTACTGAATTTGTTGCTACAATTATTAAACAAGGAATAATAGTTTCGTCTATACACAATGAGTGGTTATGTGATAATCCAAATTTGATTTACGTTAATATCGAAGACGTTGATGATCCACTAAATTTCGCAAGAAAAGTTAGAAAAGCGTTATGCAATTAACCGACTTTTTTAGTTAATTGAGTGATTATGTTGATTAGAATATTTCAGAGTGTTGAATGGTATATTTGGAAAATAGATTTAAGTGGATGGTTTTATAAAATCTCATATATAGCTAAAAAGAGTAACTCCATTTTGATCACTCTTTTTCAAAATGGAGTTTTTGTAATTACTTTTAAATAAGGGTTGAAGAGAGCTTTTTAATCAATCTTTATTCTGAAGCTACAGACGAGCATACATTATGCTCGTTTTTCAATTGGTAGTTTAAATGTAAAAGTACTGCCTTCTCCTAATTTACTTTCAACGGTAATTTCTCCTCCGTGTAGTTCGACAATCCATTTTACCATCGACAATCCTAAACCTGTGTTTCCGATGTTTGAAGATGTTCGTGCTGCGTCAACTCGATAGAAGCGGTCCCATATTTTCGCAATATGTTGCTCGCTGATGCCTATGCCATTATCGGAGACTTTACCTATTATGTTGGTTTCATCCCGGAACAGTTGCATATTCACAGTGCCGTTCGCTTTGCTATAAGCAATCGCATTCGTTAGTAAATTCATTAATAAACGCATCATCAATGTTTGATCTGCTTTAATAAACAGGTCTTCCTCTATATTAGTTGTTATATTAATCGAAGCTTCTTGAACCATTAATGAAAGCTCTTCTACAACGATTTCCGTTAATTCACTCATATTGATACATTCGAATTGAAAAGTATTCTGCTTTTCTTGGTCAACTCTTGCTAATAATAAGAGTTGCGAGATTAACGCGGACATTTTACGTGATTGCCTTAAAATTACTTCTAACGATTCTTCCATTTCTTTCGGATTATTCCTCTGCGATAAAGCGTATTCGCATTGCGAAATAATAACAGATGTTGGTGTTCTTAATTCATGAGATGCGTCAGATGTAAATTGTTTTTCACTTTCGAATGATGTCTCCAATCGCTCAAACATTTTGTCAAAGGTTTGTGCTAAATGATACATTTCGTCTTTCGATGAACCTTGTAAATTAATTCTCTTCGAAAGGTCTTTACCATCACCAATTTCACTGGCTGAATCACTCATTTGTTGCACAGGTCGAAACGCTCTTTGCGTAATAAAATATCCACCCACTGCCGCAATGAGAATAAGTAATGGAAATGAGATGAGTGTTACCACAATAAGCGTATTCATGGTCGATGATAATTGATTCATGGTCATTATTCCACGAACCCAGACTTGCTCATCGCCGCCTACATTATGGAGGAAATCATATACTATCCATTCTTTATTACCGTCTTTAATGGTTTGTATTTCATCGGATTTAAGCGATACCTTTTTATTAAATCCTGTTGGACTATGTCCTGCCAGTAGCTCACCTTGCTTACTATAAATGAAGATATTTACTCCATCTTCTAAGGTTTCAAAATCATCGTCCATCTTTAACTGTCCATGCTTATATTCGATATCTTCAATGCTTTCTTTTACTGTGCTCTTCAATTGATTTTTCATATTAAAGAGCACAACTTTATCTGAAGAAGTTAAAATAAAAGATAACACGAGTGCCATAATAATTACAATTAGCCCCGTATACCACAGGGTCACTTTCATTTTTATTGATAGTCTTTTCATGATTCTACTCGCAATACGTAACCAGTACCTCGTACCGTATGAATTAACTTCGTTTCAAACTGGCTATCAATTTTTTTACGAAGGTATCGGACGTAAACATCAATAATATTCGAGCCACCTTCATAGTCGTAATTCCACACATGTTGCTCAATTTTATCTCGTGTCAACACAACTTCTTTATTACGAATCATATATTCTAAAATAGCAAATTCTTTACTGGAAAGATTGATAACTCGGTCGCCCCTTGTTACTTTATGCATATTGCAATCCACCACTAGGTCAGCGATTTCAAACACGTTAGATGTATTTCCTGTTTTTCTTCGCATCAACACTCGAATTCTTGCTAACAGCTCATCAAAAGCAAAGGGCTTTACTAAATAATCGTCCGCACCTAAGTCGAGTCCTGTTACGCGATCATCAATTGTATCTTTAGCTGTAAGAAGCAAGACAGGTGTTGTATTATTGTCCGCGCGTAATCTTTGTAATACTTGTAAACCATCTATTCCGGGAATCATAATGTCAAGCACAATCAAATCGTAGGTAGCCATGCTTATATAATCCAAAGCATCTTCTCCATTCCCACATCCATCGACACTATAATATTCTGCATTTAATCGTTTTACCAATATATTTTGTAAGTCTTGTTCATCTTCGACAATAAGAACTCGCATTAACATTCTCCTTTTCTTCTTATTTATATGTATCACTATAATTCCAAAACATTAAAGAAAGATTAGAAACTATTTAATTATATCATTTTATTTTTTTGTAC
>NZ_JBFPJI010000366.1:0-3001 GCF_040838205.1 Bacillus sp. S4 | reverse complement strand
ATTGATTTTTATCTAAGTAAATCAAGAGATAAACAAGCAGCCAAGCGCTTTTTCAAGAAAGTCTTGGCTTTTTCGTACGTGTCTAAACCTCGTGTGATAACAGTAGATAAGAACCCTGCCTACCCTGTAGCGATTCAAGAGTTAAAAGAAGAGAAACATATGCCTGAAGGCATACAATTAAGGCAAGTTAGATATCTCAATAATATAGTGGAACAAGATCATCGTTTTATTAAGAAACGCGTGCGTTCTATGTTGGGATTCAAGTCATTTAAAACAGCAACTTCTATATTGAGAGGTGTTGAAGCCATGCATATGATCAAAAAAGAACAGATTGATTTACGGGACCAATCTGTTCAAAATCAGAAAGAATTCATCCATCAATTGTTTGGACTGGTAGCATAAAATGCAATGCTGTTAGGGATATATGCACTTTATTCTCTTTTATTTTATTTTTGCACCAAAACCAATTGTGAGTAATTGCTATAATTCATTGTACGTTGAAAAAACGAAGTTTGGCTGCAAACTATGTAAATATAAAATGAAATGATAATGAGAATATTAGATGTGTCTGTATCACTTGGATGAAATCACTAGTAACAAAAAACCTTCATGCAATGATTATTGCGTGAAAGTTTTTTACAAGTTTACTTATTTTTTTGTCTCATTGACCCATTTAATAATGTCCTGAATGACGTACTCGGGAACATTTGCAGGAATTTCATACTCACTAGGAAGACTTAAATCACCATCTCCTTCTGTAAAGGCATGGTTCAATTTCGGATATGTTTTGAACTGAATATTCCCGCGGTTTGAGAGTCCTTCTTGCCATCTTGTAAATTCATCTTTTACTGTTACTTGATAATCGCGTGCTCCTTGCAGAATCAATAATGGTTCTTTTTGTGTTTTTGCTTCCTCAACAGGGCGCCAGCGAGCAACATCATACATGAAATGCGGGGATGGATAATTGTAACCAGTTGGTGGGTGGTCTGGATCAAAAGTAGGATCCTGGTAATAGGCGAATTGTCTTTTTAGTTCATCGATTACTTCCTTTGGTGCCCCGAGGTATTGATACTGATCAATGAGCATATCAGTCATAGGTCGTGCGGGTGGTGCTAGTAATATACTGCCTCGAACAAGTGAAGAAGGTGCTTTGCTCAGTATACGCGGCATCGCGCCACCTCCTTGGCTATGTCCGAGAATGAAAATGTTACTTGGGTCAATGCCTTCTTGCTGCGCTGCTGATTTTGCTGCGTATATGGCATCTTCTGTTGTATCTCGGTCTAAGGTAATAGGTTCCGCACTCATCTTTAATGTGTGTTCTAAAGAACGCTTTTCATAGCGTAAGACTGCAATCCCGTTAGATGAAAGGCCCGCTGCAAGGTCTCTAAACAATTTTGTCCCCATGTTTGTACTATCACGATCATTCATACCAGAACCATGAACAAGAACAACAACGGGCACCTTTTCACCAGGCTTATGTTTCGGAATCGTTAACGTGGCTGGTAAAGGGTATGTAGAATTTCCAATTACGATTTCTCGTTCTTGATAGGAGTCAGGTCGATCATAGATAGGATGCGGTATGGCATATGTTTTTTTAGGTGTCCTTTGCCCAACGTCATCTACTTTCCCGCCTGGTGTGAATCTAAGCAAAACTGGAATCGTAGTTCCTTCGAACTCTATTGGAATCTCAACTGTCTGATGAACCAAGTTACGTTCTTTTACTTCTGCTGTTCCGATGTTTTTAATTCCACCACCACTACTTTGTGTCCACCAATCTTGCAATTTTTGTGCAGTAAACTTCGACTGAAAAGCAGTGGATGTTAATTGCAGGGCTTCTGCATATTTACCTTGCTGGAGATATTCAAAAAATAATGTCGTACGATCGGTTAAAGTGATTTGTTTCTTTTCTACAGATTGTTCCGCGCGTGTATCCGCGTGAATAGGCGATGTAATTGGAAAAGATGAAACCCCTAAAGATAAGAGAAGGGTAATGGAAAGTGCTGATTTTTGTATGTTCCGTTTTTTTGTCATGTTTTAACCTCCAAAATGCGATAGTAAGAAATAGGGATGGTAATTAGTGGAATGGATCCCTCTTGGAGTTTCGGTACATGTAAGGGGGAATCCTGCATAAATATCATAAAAAGCACGTTTGAAATAGTAGGGGATTATAGCAACGTATAGATACACGAACCCGCGCTATACCATAGAAATCAATAGTTTTTCTAACAACTATTACAATGCCTGCATCTTAGAATGAAAATAAATGGTCCATTTTTATACTAAATCACAAACTAACATATATCTTACCACCGCAGCAATCTAATTCATTTGGTGGGAACTATGGTTTGTTATGTTGATACATACGAGTCATGTGGTGTGAGTTTGTATTGTAATCGTGTAATAGTAGGGAAAGGTAGGTTGCTGGAAACCCGCTGATATAAAGGTATCCACAATCGCTTACTTTTACTTAGTTTACATAACCTATCTTATCAGAAGTTGTGGGAATTAGAGGGGAGTCAGTCTCAAAATGAAAAGAATCCTTATCTTATTGAGACAGTTAAAAGAATTTCAAAGCTATATTTTCAATTCTGTATTAGAATTACATTGGGCTCAACTTTTACATAAAACAAGAGTAATAAAGAACATTTTTGACGTAAAAAGCAATAAAAGAAACCATCTCTTTCGATATTATAAACATCTTAGTTTCGAATATAATACAGCCGATTTACCCCTAAGGGATTAACTTAGCTGTTTTGTTGTTTGCACTCTATTAGTAAACGTACAATAAACAAAGGTATGTAAAAGCGGACAGATCTGGAATCAAAAAATATTACTTACTGATGAAAAGTGAATAATGAATTCTGTTGGATGAACATAAAAGGATTGAAAGAAGGGTGAAAAAACAAGCACCATACAACTTCGCACGAAATACCAATTTTACGAACAATAATAGAGTTATATAAAAATCTAATACAGCATCTAGGGATTTAAAGCCTATATC
>NZ_JBFPJI010000365.1:0-3039 GCF_040838205.1 Bacillus sp. S4 | reverse complement strand
CGATAAAATAACCGAAAGATAGGCCTGCTATAAATAATATAGACAATACCGGTATATACATTAATGTCATTTTTTGTTCATTGGGATGTAAACCTGGTTTTACAAATAACCAAATTTGTATCGCAGCAAAAGGAATTGTACAAACGATAGCAAATACTGTAGCAATCAAGAAAAAAATCCACAACACATCACTTGGACCGAGAACAGTTAATTTCATTGGTAAATCTTTTACAAGCCAAAAATAAATATCCTTCGTAAAAGTAAATCCAATAATTAAAAATAATACAAAGGATAATACTGTATATATTACTCGTTTGCGAAGCTCAACAATATGTTCTACTACGCTCATTTCCCGATCTTCCATCTCGTTCACCACACTTTATTTATCCATTCCGAGAAAAAACCCATCAGATTCTTTTATTTATTTTTTTCCTTCTCTTGAAATGCCTCATCAGTCAATTCTTTTGTTGATTTTTTAAATTCTTTTAACGTTTCCCCTAAAGCTTTCCCAATTTCCGGTAACTTTTTTGGGCCGAATAAAATTAACACTGCTACTAAAATTAAAATTAACCCTGGAAAGCCAATATTTGAAAACATTTCCCCATCCCCTTCATAAGTAGATTCTTGTCCTACTATTCCATAAGTTCATTTTGTCAAAAAATTTTGTAAACGTCAATGTATCCGTTGTCTTTTGTCAAAAAAATTCAAAAATAAAATCAATTATACAAATATCATTTTCTATTCCTTTTGTATATGATATGGTTAAGGAAAATATAACTTATCTCAATACAGTGAAAGGGATTAACATTATGACGCAAAAAATTACAAGAATGACCCAATTTGTAAAAGAAGAAATTGCGAATGCAATTACCCATGGTATCGGTGCCATTTTAAGCATCCCTGCCTTAATCATATTAATTATTCATGCTTCCAAACATGGTACAGCATCTGCTGTTGTTGGTTTTACCGTTTATGGCGTAAGCATGTTCTTGCTATACTTATTTTCTACACTGCTACATAGTATCCATCATCCAAAAGTAGAAAAGTTATTTACCATTTTAGATCACTCCGCCATATATTTATTAATTGCCGGCACGTATACACCATTTCTACTCATTACACTGCGTGGCCCGCTCGGTTGGACTTTACTCGCAATTATTTGGACCCTTGCGATTGGTGGAATTATTTTCAAAATCTTCTTTGTTCGTCGCTTTATTAAAACATCAACATTATGTTATATCATTATGGGTTGGCTCATCATCGTTGCCATTAAACCCCTTTATGAAAATTTAACCGGTCACGGCTTCTCACTACTATTAATAGGCGGCATTTTGTATTCTGTCGGAGCTATATTCTTCCTTTGGGAAAAGCTTCCGTTCAATCATGCCATTTGGCATCTCTTCGTACTAGGCGGTAGTACAATGATGTTTTTCTGCGTACTGTTTTATGTCTTACCCGCAGCATAAAAAAAGTTTCAGCTTGTTTAAGCTGAAACTTTTTTTATTACTTATGTAATTGAGATGCAATAATATCTTTTGTATGCTGGGTTAACTCTTTAGCATCCATACTTGCATATTCTTCAGGTGTAATTGGCTTAGAAATTGTTAATGTTGCATGAGCTGGTTTCATACGATTTCCATTAGCCTCAAACATCTTATATGTACCATCTAAAGTTACTGGTAATATAGATACGCCAGATTTTACAGCAAGGTGAAAACTCCCTGCTTTAAACTCACCGATTTCGCCACCCTTACTTCTCGTTCCCTCTGGAAAAATTACGATAGAATGCCCGTTCTTTAACAGTTCAATTCCATCTTTAATTGCCTTAAGAGATTGACGGCGATCGCTGCGGTCCATAAACACACAATTCATTAGTTCCATCCATGTTGGTACAACCGGAAACTTTTTAATTTCCGCTTTTGAAACGAATCCAATTGGCTTATTTAAGTAACCTAGTAAAACAGGAATATCCATATTACTTTGATGATTACTTACAACTAGCACTGGCTTGTCTTTCGGAACATTTTCAAGTCCCTTTACTTCTACAGTCGATCCAGTTACACCCACCATTTTCTTACCAAACCAGTTTGTGGTTTTATACACAACACTATCTTTTTCTTGCGGTGACATCGCATTTGCTTTTCTTTTTATACGCCACAATCTTGGTGTAATCGCAATTACGATTAAAATTAAATAAAAGATTTTAAAAAACGTTTGAATCATACAGAACCCCCACCTATTATCATTCCGACCTTCATTATACTAGACAAACGAAGGAAAAAGAAGAAAAAATGTCCAAACAACAAGTGTTTGGACATTTTGAAGTTTTCTATATTAGAAACGTTTTGCTAATTCGCGTGCATTTACAATTGCTGCTTCCTTAATGTCTTGTGCTTTTTCAGGATTTGCATTCATTCCTTCAACTGCAATATATTCAGTGTCTGATACACCCATGAATCCTAATACTGCATTTAAGTGATTGCGACCGAAGTCCATAGATGCGTATGCTCCTTCAGAGTAAACGCCGCCTGTAGCTTGAATATGAAGTGCTTTTTTGCCTTCTAGTAAGCCAACTGGACCATTTTCAGTATATTTGAATGTTTTGCCTGCAATTGATAAGTTATCTAAGTATGCTTTCACTACTGCTGGGTAGCTGAAGTTCCACATTGGAGTCACGAATACATAACGGTCTGCATGCATAAATGTTTCTAAGTTATTGTTCATTGCTGCAACTTTTTGTTGCTGATTTTCACTTAAAGTTTCGAATCCTTCGCCTGCTGCAAATTTACCCCAAGCAGCGAATACGTCTGCATCGATTGCTGGTACAGTTGTATTGAATAAATCAATTGTTACAACTTCGTCTTGTGGATGTTCGTTTTTATATGCTTCGATGAAAGCTTCCCCTACTGCCATACTGAAAGAACCTTCTGCTGAATTTGGATTTGCTGTAATAAATAGTACTTTTGTCATTGTATTATCTCCCTTTTTTAAATTTATCTTTAATTTGAGATTTATTATTTTATAGTAAATAACTTACCT
>NZ_JBFPJI010000364.1:0-3041 GCF_040838205.1 Bacillus sp. S4 | reverse complement strand
ACCTCATCTTTACCTACAATATAAAAATGAATATACACATTCTTTTCTGCACGATTTATATTCTCAAATAAACTTCTATATAACTCATCACCGTTCGTATATAATTGAAAATCCCCTGATCGAATTTTTTCTAATTCATATCCACTAGCCATTTTCTTCCCCATTTCCACATCAACGTTCATCCATATGAATACACCTATAAAACAAATTATTACAATTAAAAAGTGCTTCATGGATACGTTCCTTTCTCTAACTACTGTTATTCCTATATCTTTCCTTTTTTTAAACATTATCATACAAAAAATATGTCATTGCATGATATACGTCCATATCAAACAGGAGCTCATCTGCATATTGTATGTTGTATCTTAAAATAAAAGGAGGAAATAACAATGGGCTTCGCACATGGTAATGGATTTGCGCTACTAGTCGTATTATTTATCCTCTTAATTATCGTCGGTGCTGCTTGCTTCTGCTAAGCAGTTATTGTAATACGATATGGGGATGAAAAAACTATAAAAGCGGACACCTATTTTTAGGTGTCCGCTTTTCATTTCATAAAATCCCCTAGCCCATTACAAAAATAGTACCACTAGGAAAGTATTTTACATCAAAAAGTTAGCAGTGTAGCTACCTTCTTACTCTCCGCCTTACGAATATGACGCTGTTCTGCACGTAACACAGCAATTCGATGCAATTCTTTCTCCTCTTCTGTCTCAGGGATAACACGAGGTACAGGGACTGGATTATTCTCCTTGCTAAGCGCAACAAAAGTAACGAATGAAGTTGCTGCTACACGTTTTTCACCTGAAATTAAATCTTCTGCTACTACTTTCACAAATATCTCCATAGAAGTTCTTCCCGTCCAAATTACGAAAGATTCATAACTAACACAATCTGAAGAACGTACTGGGTATAAGAAATCTACCCAATCCATAGACGCTGTGACACATTCCATTCTCGAGTGTCTCGTTGCTGAAATTGAAGCAACCATATCCATCTCCGCCAATATCTTTCCACCAAATAGCGTGTTATGATCATTTAAATCCGTTGGAAATACTCGACTTGTTTTAAAAACTCTTGATTCATTAGCTGTTTTACCCTTTACTTCAGTCATTGTTATCACCCCTTTAATTATATATCTCTAATATCCAAACATTTACTACATCTCATGAACTACACGTTTAATATTAACAATTTTTAGAACTTTTAGTCCACAAAAAAGAACCGATTTTATCAATCGGCTCCTCTAAATACATATTGTTCTTTCGGCTGTTCAACTTTATTCCATTTCGTTACTTCTAACACTGGAATATTTGCATGGAATGGCTGATAAAATTCAGTTGAAATTTCTCCTTCCACCTGAATCCAATCATCATTTTTCCACTCTACACCTTCTGGTTTTTTAACTAACATACCATATACACCCGAATCCGCAACACAATGTATAATACCGAAACGGAATAAGAAATATTGTTCCTTTTTAGAAGAATCATCTCGGAAAACAAATCCTTTATAAGACAGGGTTTTACCAGTAAATTCACCAGGATAATTATAAATTGTCTCCATACCCTTTAAGAAATCTTCATCTTTTAAAGTGATATTGTCTTTCGTAACAAACTCTTTCTTCCCTTTTTCCATTACACCACGATATCCTTCTTTCCCGTAATAAATACTCGTATCCGGTCTTAAGAATTGTCTTGTCATAAATGGATCTTTACTTTCCGCTTGTGCAACAGGAAAGTGAAACCCCTTCGCCTTAACAATGTCCGAATCTAATGTTGCAATTGGGAAAAATAATCCTGAAATAATCGGAAAACAGAACAGAGTATAAGAAAACGTTCGTTTCCACCATGTATTTTCATCTTTCGAATGATCATGCCCACACTGGCTATGATCACAACTGCAATCATGTTTCTCTTTTTCTTTTTGATGCTCTTTCTGGAAAACGATAATAATTTGTATAATCGTTAAGAAACCTAAAATAATAGCTGCAGTTTTTGATAAATAGGCATACTTCATATTTATATACTTCGTAATGTTACCGGAAATATGAAGCTGACCAATTAAAATTGTGAAACCTAGTAATATATATGCTCGAAACATAACCTACCACCCCATCGCATAAATGAGTAGTGAGCTTGCATAAACAACAAGTGTAACTGTAACCGTCACAACAATTACAAATTTTGTTTTAAATGTCGCAAGCATCATAAACATATTTTTAATATCCACCATCGGTCCATATACGAGGAACGCGACTAGTGACGCTGTTGAAAATGTACTTTGGAACGAAGAAGCAATAAATGCATCTGCCTCTGAACAAAGTGATAAAATAAAAGCAAGTCCCATCATTACAGCTGATGAAGAAAACGGACCTTGTCCAATAGCAAGCAATGTTGAAGTTTGTACAAACGTTTGAACTGCAGCAGCAATTAACGCTCCTAACACTAAGTATTTTCCCATTGAGAAGAATTCCTCAACAGCATGTGTACATACATCCCACATTTTTTTACGTAACGGACGCTTATGATTCACTTCTGGGAAGTGATCATCTCTTAATTGATGTTCTTTAAACATAAATGATAATATAATTCCAACGATAATTGCTACGATAATCGCCACAATAGAACGATACCATACCATGTGCATACTACTTCCAAAAGCAACATATGTTGCAAATAATACAACTGGATTAATAATCGGTCCAGTTAACATAAATGCAATTCCTGCATAGGGTGGAACCCCTTTTCCGATTAATCGTCTTACAATCGGAACAATTCCACATTCACACCCAGGAAACATCATACCTAAAAAAGTAGCTAATAAAACAGACAGAAATCGGTTTTTAGGCATCCATTTTGCCACCATATCTTCTGTCACAAACATTTGAATGAATCCTGAAATAAATACGCCAATTAGCACAAAAGGAAGTGCTTCGATTAATATTGAGATAAAGATTGTATTCATTTGCAGGAATGCTTTCGGTAATTGAAACAATTCCATGATGTATTTCCTCCAACTTTTCATTAACAATATGT
>NZ_JBFPJI010000363.1:0-3045 GCF_040838205.1 Bacillus sp. S4 | reverse complement strand
AATTGATATGATTGTTCTAGCCCTTTATTATATTTCGTATTATTATCTGTCCATTCTCCCCCCAAGTTTCCTGGCCACCCTGATGTATTAGCAACATATTTAAGCAACTCCCAATCCTGCAGTCCTTTTTTCACACCACGCTCATACGATTTGACCATACTTGAAATTGCTATCGTTGTATTTATACGTGAATCCACTAAACTCTCTTCCGATAATTGTGCTGGTGCTAATCCACCACGATGTAATTGGAATAATCCGAAAGATGTTCCGTTATCTCCTATTGCTTTTCGGTTAAATTTTGTTTCATGATCCGCAATTGATAATGGTATCCAATCTGGAATATCATACCTCTTTGCAACTTCACTAATTACTTGTTTATTATTTTTAATCTCTTTATGCTTTTCATAGTTGGTATGAATTACATAACTTAAGGTAAATAACGTAAGTAATATAAATATATATTGTAACGCTTTTTTCATCATTTCATCTCCTGATTTGTGTATGTTTCACTTTCTATATACACTATAAGACTTTTATGTGACATTCATTTGACAAAATGATATTAATTATACATAAGCTGTTACAGTTTTAACTATCAATCTAAAAACTACAATTCTTCTAAAAGACTCCTTCAACACATAAAAACAATCAGCCTTTCATGTATAGTACATGAAAGGCTGATTGTTTTTCACTACACTTTTTTATGTATACAGTATATCCCTGCTATAATAAAACAAATTGAAATTACCGATAAAATTGCACCCTGGATTTCATAAAATGCAGTAAAGAATTTTCCGCTTGGTCTATCCCAAATTTCTAATGAACCCGCGTAAATTGCGGAAGTTATATATGTAAGACCGAATAGGAGAACTCCCGAAAGAACATAGGTTACTCCACTATTTTTCATTATTAGCTCACCTCCATTAATTCTATTTGTGAATAAAACAAAAAAGACCTTTATACGTTAAAGATCTTTTTCATCTTATTTTTGTTACAAAAAACGCCAGAATCTAAAACAAAAACTTACTTTAGGATAAAACATTTCTATATACAAATTAAATACTACAAGCATCTTCTCGATTAACATTTTTCACATTAAATATCTCTTGCAATATGCGGTTTACTATAATGGCTTGTTCCACCACCGCCTACTATTACTTTACCGCCTTTTTCAAAGATTAATAATTTTCTTGAACCATCAGAAAGTAAAACTACTACTTCCGCATTGTCACTTGTAGCCGTATATATTACATATCCACTTTTCGAAATACAAGTTGCCCAATTTTCATCAAATTCTGATCTTAATACTCGATTAGAATACACTTGATTTTCAATTCTTCCCGGCTGTTCATTTCCCAAATTTTTCTTACCTCCTTCCAAAGTTGTCATTTATATATAAATGACGGTTTCTCAATAAATTAGTGACCGTCCTTAATATAAATAGTATATGTAGTTAGTAGGAGAATGCTTGGACAATGAAAACGTAACAACATTTAAGTATTTTACAATCGAAACTTCTCCTTAATCATTACAGCTACTTCTTTAGCACTCAAATGAGTATTATTAATTTTTATGTACTCTTCTTTTTCGATTTCACCATGAAGAGAGTTTAATCTATGCTTTTTCATCGTTTCTTTTAAATTTTTTTCGGACCATTCAATATCTCTTTTTTTTGGTTTATGTTCTAATCTATGGGGACTTTTATTACGCTCTAATCTTTCACCAATTTCTGCTTCAAGTTCTACAAAATATACTGCTGCGCCTTTTGATTCAAAAATGCTTACTACATGATTTATATAATCCCAATCAGATTGAAAGTCAAATGCCCATACATATGTAAAAATCATTCCGTATAAATCACTTTTAGACACTTCTTCAAATATTTCATTACGAAACAAACTTACTAATCTTTTTGCTTCCTTTGTACTGTAATCAAAAAATGGACTTACTAAATCAATGGTCATGTGATTATGAAAAATTTTCAAATCTGTTAGTTTCGCTAATTCTTGTCCAACTGTCATTTTCCCGACTGCTTGTGGGCCGAATATTAATATGAATTTCATTGGTTTTCCTCCGATTTTTCTCTATAAACAATCCAATAAAACATATCCTAAAATTGAAAATAAGGCAGTCGATGTTGTGTCGATTGCCTTATTTTCATGAATAGTTCCTATATTATTCGTTTCGTACAGCTTCAAAAGTAATAATTTGGTCTGCATTTGACGGTTGCTTTTCATAAACATAGTCAGCAGAGCAAGTAATGTCAGTGAAACCTATACTTTCTAAAAGGAGTTTAAACTCTTCTATTCCATACCACCGCATTGCAAAACGTTGTAGTTCAGTTTGTACTAACTTTCCTTTACTCCATTTTTCATATTTTAAATATGATACAGTTACTTGGTTAAGCCAATCTATTTCAATTGATTTATTTTCTAATGTAATCCCGTCTCCGCTTGGTAAGGAAAAAGTCGATGTATGAATCTCACCTGTCTTCCAATCATACGGAAGCCCAAGGTCTACAATTAAACGCCCACCTGGATTAAGATGTTCATAAAAACATTTCAAAGCGCTTATAGAATCATCACGATTTTCAATTAAACAAAAGGATCCAGTAGGAATGATAATTGCCTCATATTTATGCGGCAGTGAAAATTGTTGCAAGCTTCCTTCATATACATTAGGATGTATGCCTCTCTCTTTACACCGCTTTCGGCAAGAATCTAGCATTTCAGGCGAATAATCTATCCCATCAACTTTAAAACCAGCTTCAAGAAATGGAATAATGACACGCCCCGATCCTACCGCTGCTTCAAGAATTGTTCCTTTACAACTTTTTAAACGTTCTTGATAATATTCAATATCACCATTCAAAGAGTAACCGACAGGTTTTGTGTAATCATAAAGTTCCGTACAAAGCGTACTATAAAAACTAAACATTTATTTTCTCCTCCGTTTTATACGTACGGAAGATTTCAATTCAATTAATCTTCCTGTACCTTTAATTTTAATGAAAATTCGAAAGAGCTGACTGTCATAATATATCAC
>NZ_JBFPJI010000362.1:0-3071 GCF_040838205.1 Bacillus sp. S4 | reverse complement strand
ATTTATTCGCTTCAGTTCGTGATGTTGTCGGTGGTCGTGCTGGTGCTTATGAAAGTAAATTAAAAGAAGCACGTGATATTGCAATGGACGAAATGAAAGAACTTGCAAGACAAAAAGGTGCTAATGCAATCGTTGGTGTTGACGTAGACTACGAAGTTGTTCGTGATGGTATGTTAATGGTTGCTGTAAGCGGTACGGCTGTACGTATATAATAAGATAGAAAACAGGCTCTCCCCGTAAAGTGTATATGCTTTACGGGGATTTTTTTGTTGAGAAAATTTTGGGAGTATACCCACAAGGCCGCTTGTACACATGTAATCTCAAAATAACATGCATAATTTCATTTAAGTCCGTATTTAAACATCTTGCAAAAGCGGTAAATAAATGTACACCGAGGTTCCTACTCCAACTTTACTTGTTATACAAATTCTGCCCTGATGACTTTCAATAATTTTGTAACTAATCATTAAACCGAGACCTGTTCCTTTTTCTTTCGTACTATAAAAAGGTTCAGCAAGTTTTGCAATTCTTTCTTCCGGAATACCAATCCCCTCATCTGAAATACAAATTTCCACCTCATTGTTACTTACTTTCTTAGTGGTAATGATTATGTCTCCCCCATGTGGCATTGCTTCAATCGAATTTTGTAAAATATTGATAAACACTTGTTTTAATTGTTTTTTACAACAATCAATATATACAACGTCAGGATCCGTTTGGAATGTGACATGAATATTTGTCATAATTGCCTTTGTATTAATTAATGATACAACGTTTTCTAAAATTACATCGATGCTCTCTTGTTCAAAAGAACATACCTCAGGCTTAGCAATCGATAAAAATTCATGAATAATAGATTCAATGTGCTCAATTTCAGAAAGTATGAGTTGAAAATATTTTGATTCATGTTTCATTTGTATCTCTAATAATTGTATAAATCCTTTAATAACAGTGAGTGGGTTTCGCACTTCATGTGCAACCCCTGCAGCGAGTTGACCGACAGTAGCTAATTTATCTGATTTATTTAATAGTTCCGCTGTCTTTTTCCGCTCTGTAATATCGCGAACCATAACCATCACTTTATCTTTTAATAGCGGTAAACATCGTGCTTCAAAAAAGTAAATACTATTATGCATGAGCAAGGAGTAATCTACAATTTCTATGGAATTATTCTGCTGTACCCTTGCAATTGCTTCTTGTAGCTGCAGGGCAACATCTAAAGGTAACACATCCTGAAATTTTTTATACATAAATTGTTCGGCAGGTACATAAAATCTTGATGGACAGCCAGCTTTATAATCAACGATTACTCCGTCAAGTCTTGTTAAAAAACATAAGTCTGGAAGTGCTTTAAAAATTAATTCTAACTCTGAAGATTTTTCTATAAGTTTCTCTTCTACCTGTTTCCGATGCGTGATATCAATACCAACTGCCCAGTGACTGTATCCAGGAACAGGGAATTCTTCTGAAAGGTTTGACCACAGGATTGTTTTTTCATCACCGTTTTTACAAGTAAGTGTCATTTCCCAATCACGAAATTTTTTACCGAGTTCAGAAAATCCATGAAGTAACTGGTTCCGATACGTTTCATCTGGATAAAGTAGTTCTAACGCGCAAGGATTGTTAATAATTTCAGCGGCACTATAACCTGTTACAAGTTCACACTCTCGGTTCCATATGACAATATTCCCTTCTTCATCACAAGCATCAACCATAACGGGCATGTGGTGTAAAATCGTATATAATTTTTCAGCAGGGATAGATTGATCTTCCTGCAATTGCTGTAATGTATTCATTCCTTTATTCGTTATAATCGTTGCAAGGGATTTAAAGTATATAGTGCAAGATTCAATACTATCTTTAGGCGACAAAATCACAAAATCACCAATTGTATTTTCATTGAATATAATAGGGACATGAATTTTTGTATGTAAATGTATATCAGAGGACGGTGTGCCGTAATGAAATATGATTCCTCCGTTGCAATCAAGCAGCTGATGTGAAATCTGTGTTAAAAGATAAAAGTGTTCTGCCATAGTTTGTATTTCTGTTACGTCAATAATCTCGGTCAGTTTGTACATATTCTCTCACCCCTATGTATGTAAACATGCATATGTGTTATTTTTTTAATTTTCTTAGTTTTTCTATTATACAAATTAAATGTGTCGAGGTACACAGAAAAGAGGGGTTATTTTAATTTTCAAATGATTCCCGTCAATTTTTCATAAAAATGCTTTCCAAAAACTCACCTTAAAAACTATGTCCCTGATAGGTGCTTTTTTGAATTACTACCTCAACTATCATAAACAATAAATGCAATCTTTACAGAAAAAAAACAACTTGGACAAGGACAAGTTGTTTTTTTCTAAAGGGCACAGCAAAGAAAGAGTGGAGGAAAAAATGCATACACACATGTCAATGATGTAAAGCAAACTAACGAATGAAACTAAAAATTCCGACAATTATATCGCTAAGGGTTTTTGTATACTCTTTCTTTGTAATTATAAGTCTAGCATGAAAATAAAAATAAAACAACAAAAATATACAATTTTCTGTTAAATTCGACATTTTTTCGCGAGTTACCATTTCCACATTAAGCATCAGTTACTAAAATATTTATTTTTTAAAGGTATTTAGGTATTAATAAAATTTACATAATACCTATTATCGGTAACTATGTAAACCTAAAAATATTCTTAAAGACTGCTTTTTTTCTGTCCCATCTTGAAAAGATTCTGGATTTACACGTATCTCGGCTGACCCCATATCCATCGACTTAAGAGTTTTTAATAGACCATAAACCCAAATCCTCCTTTTTCTACACCGACCTTTTACATATAGGGGTCACCATACATGCCCATCAAGCTAAGGTTAGGTATACCATGAACTTCCATTCTTGTTGCCTACATGCTTGATATTTTGTTTATTTGTTTTTAAAATACGCATACCAAATAAACCTTGATAAGGTGTATTTTTAAAGATTATGCAGTTTTCTGCTTCAGATTGGATATAGTACACTGATAAACGACACCTAAAATATCAAAGACTGTCTTTTTCTCATATCGATGGGA
>NZ_JBFPJI010000029.1:0-24608 GCF_040838205.1 Bacillus sp. S4 | reverse complement strand
AGAAGTCTCCTTCCTCAAGCGTGTGAAGGACGATAGCAAAGCGGTAGGTGGGAGATGATTTTTGGTTTGGCGTAGCCAAAAAATTATTTTTCCTATTTATTTCGCCTCTGCTATAATCAGTCTTATAAGAGGTAACGTTTGGTATGACAATGAAATGAGATAATCATGTAGTGTTCATGTTGTGTTATCACCGCCATAGATAAAGTAGAAATGTTTATGGGAAAGTGAGATGAACTGATATGACAAAGCATAATAAGGCGTACAAATTTCGTCTGTATCCTACAGAAAAACAAGCCTACCTGATACGTAAAACTTTCGGGTGTGTACGCTTTGTGTATAATAAAATGCTGGCTGAGCGGAAAGAAGTATACGAAACGTACAAAGAGAACAAAGAAGAACTAAAGAAACAAAAATTCCCTACGCCTGCAAAATACAAAGTAGAGTATGAATGGTTGAAAGAAGTCGATTCATTGGCATTGGCAAATGCTCAATTAAACTTGCAAACCGCGTATGAAAATTTTTTTAGTGGTCAACATGATTTTCCTACATTCAAAAGTAGAAAGAGTAGAAAATCTTATACAACGAATCGAGTAAACGGAAATATTATGTTATTTCATGGTTATATCAAATTACCGAAACTAAAAATGGTGCGACTGAAACAACATAGAGAGATACCACAAAACCATATCATTAAATCATGCACGATTTCGATGACACCAACCGGAAAGTATTATGTGTCTGTTTTGACTGAATATGAAAAGGAAATTGTTCAAAAAGAAGTAGAAAGTGTAGTTGGATTAGACTTCGCAATGGCTGAATTGTACGTGAGTAGCGAAGATGAGAAAGCCAATTATCCTCGCTTTTATCGTCAGATGCTGGACCGATTAGCAAAGGCACAACGAGTATTAGCAAGACGTGTACAAGGCTCAGTGCGTTGGAATAAACAACGCATCTGTGTAGCGAAGTTGCATGAAAAGGTCGCCAATCAACGTAAGAATTTCCTTCATCATAAGTCGAAAGAATTGGCTACGAATTTTGACGTTGTAGCAATCGAAGACTTACATATGAAAGGAATGTCACGAGCACTTCGCTTTGGTAAGAGTGTAGCGGATAACGGTTGGAGGATGTTCACGACATTTTTAGCATATAAGCTACAAGAACAAGGAAAACAGCTTGTGAAAATAGATAAATGGTTTCCTTCTACAAAGATGTGTAGTCGTTGTGGAAACAAAAAAGAAATGTCATTATCTGAACGCACGTATGAGTGTTCGTGTGGACTAACAATAAGTCGTGATTATAACGCAGCTATCAATATCAAAAAGGAAGCCATGCGGTTATTAGCATTGATATAAACCGTAAGAAATAACCTTTGGAACAAGGGAGTTAGCTCGGCTGTCTTAAGACAAATTCGTTAGCTATCAAAAGTAACGATGAACCGAGAAGCCCCCACTTCAAGTAAACTCGTAAGAGATACTAAGTGGTGGGTAGTTCACACCGTAATATGAATAATAAGGAGGAGATATACGTGGAGCAGAAGGAATTACGCTTACGGAAAGTGCAATATCTTATTTGTGACATTATGGATGAAATGAATATGGAGAGTGAAAAGAAGAACTTAGAAACATTGCAAAAGGTAATTGATCACCTTTCAGGGGCGATTGGGGATTTAGTAGATCCATCGAGTACGTATTCGTTGGACTATTTAGAGAGAAAAGTGCATACGGCTCATTATTTATTGTTTAAAAATGACCGGAAAGCGTATTTATGTAGAAAATAAAAAAGATTGGCTTTTATTTTTCTGTTCAATTGATAATCATTATCAATATGATAGTTATGATGGATAAATGAATATAAAAGGAAATGTCATATTGATAATGATTAAAAAAGATTTATTCATATATTTGTTGTTGATGGTGAAAGGGAATAGTTAGGGATATTTGTATAAGCCCCCGAAGCGATAAAGTGAAATTCCAAGTTGACACATATGAATTACGGAATTAAAATGAAAAGAAATCAAACAGAATACAATAGAAGCTCATCAGAGAAACTGAAGGCGCACAACGTTCACTTTTGTGAATAGATTGTGTGCCTTTTTCTATTGTACAAACTAAGGGGGCTTTATATATGAAACAGTGGGGTAAGACAGCGCTTATGAAAAGTACAGGTGTCTTATTGTCAGCATTTGTTCTTTTGTCAGGGTGTGGCTCGGCAACATCTACTAGTAATTCTGAAGGAGGCGGGGATAAGAAGACAGTTGAACTTTTAAATGTTTCATATGACCCGACGCGTGAGTTGTATCAAGATTTCAATAAAGACTTTGCGAAGTATTGGAAAGAGAAGCATGGTCAAACAGTAAATGTAAAGCAATCACACGGGGGATCTGGAAGTCAGGCACGCTCCGTTATTGACGGTTTAGAAGCAGACGTTGTAACACTAGCGCTCGCTTATGATATTGACGCGATTAGTAAGAAGAAACAACTAGCAGAAGATTGGCAGAAGCGACTTGCGGATAATTCTACTCCGTATACATCAACGATTGTATTTCTTGTGAGAAAAGGAAACCCGAAAGGAATTAAAGACTGGGATGATTTAACGAAAAAAGGTGTGTCTGTCATTACACCGAATCCAAAAACATCTGGAGGAGCACGGTGGAACTATTTAGGGGCGTGGGGATACGCACTGAAGAAATATAACAATAGTGAAGATAAAGCGAAAGAGTTTGTCGGCCAAATTTATAAAAACGTAGAAGTGCTTGATTCTGGTGCACGCGGGGCAACGACGACTTTCGTTGAAAAAGGAATTGGTGACGTGTTAATTGCTTGGGAAAATGAAGCATTATTATCACAAAAAGAACTTGGAAAAGATAAATTTGAAATTGTAACGCCTTCGATTAGTATACTTGCAGAACCGCCAGTAGCTGTTGTAGATAAAGTCGTTGATAAAAAAGGAACGAAAAAAGTAGCAGAAGGGTATCTTGAATATTTGTATTCAGAAAAAGGGCAAGAAATTGCGGCGAAAAACTTTTATCGACCTCGTAACGAGAAAGTAGCGGAAAAGTACGCGTCACAATTTCCGAAAGTTCAATTATTTACAGTAGATGAACTATTTGGAGGATGGAAAAAAGCACAGGAAAAGCATTTTAATGATGGCGGCGTATTCGATCAAATGTATAAAAAATAAGGGGGGATGAGGTGACGTTATATGAGGAAGAAGCGTGTCTTACCAGGGTTTGGATTATCGCTTGGATTTACAATGCTGTATATGAGTTTATTCGTACTTATACCACTTTCTATCGTATTTATTCAAACTTCGCAGCTAGGCTGGAAGAAGTTCGCACAAGTTATAACGAGTGAGCGCGTGTTGCATTCCTATCAAGTAAGTTTCACAACTTCACTTGCAGCGGCAATCGTAAATGCCATTTTCGGTTTATTAATTGCCTGGGTACTCGTTCGCTACACATTTCCAGGGAAACGGTTATTAGACGGATTAATCGATTTACCATTCGCTCTTCCAACTGCTGTAGCTGGTATTACACTTACGACGCTATATGCGGAAAACGGCTGGGTTGGAAAAATATTTAGTGTGTTTCATATAAAAGTAGCTTTTACCCAGCTAGGAATTATTATTGCACTGACGTTTATTGGCTTACCATTTGTCGTCCGAATGGTGCAACCAGTACTACAAAGTATTGATAAAGAAGTAGAAGAAGCAGCTTCTAGCTTAGGGGCGTCGCGCTTCCAAATATTTGTGAAAATCATTTTGCCCGAAATATTTCCGGCTCTACTTGCTGGTTTTTCACTCGCCTTTGCGCGGGCATTAGGGGAATATGGATCTGTCGTGTTCATTGCTGGTAATATGCCAATGAAAACAGAAATCGCACCGCTTATGATTATGACGAAACTAGAACAATATGATTACGCAGGCGCAACAGCGGTAGCGGCTGTGATGCTTATCATTTCTCTTCTTTTCCTACTACTTATTAATATGATTCAAACTTGGAGTAGAAGGCACGAACTGAAAAGCGAATAGGAGGGGAGAAAATGGAACCAACATTATTAGAAAAGAAAATAGTAAAAAGCATGTCGGCTAAAAAAGAATCTAAGTTTGTACCAATTCTATTCATTACGATAACAATTTTATTTTTATCTCTCTTTCTATTACTGCCGCTCGTGACAATTTTTATGAAAGCATTTGAACGAGGCGCTGATGTATATATTGCCGCTGTAACAGATCAAGAAGCATTTTCAGCAATCAGGTTAACGCTTCTCGTTGCTTTAATCGTTGTGCCGCTTAATACGATATTCGGAATAGCGGCAGCTTGGCTTATTACGAAGTTTCAGTTTAAAGGAAAGCAAGTATTATTATCTCTTATTGAACTGCCGTTTGCTGTATCACCAGTCATTGCAGGATTGGTATTTGTTTTACTTTTTACACCGAGGGCAGCTCTTGGCGGTTGGTTACTGGAACACGGGATAAAACTTATTTTCTCTGTTCCAGGTATTATCATTGCGACGATATTTGTAACGTTCCCGTTCGTTGCGCGTGAATTAATCCCGGTTATGCAGGCGCAAGGGAAGAGTGAAGAAGAGGCGGCTCTATCACTTGGCGCAAGCGGCTGGAAAATGTTTTGGCGCGTCACATTACCAAATATAAAATGGGGTCTATTATACGGCATGATTTTATGTAATGCCCGCGCCATTGGTGAGTTCGGCGCCGTTTCCGTTGTGTCTGGTCACGTGCGCGGCATGACAAATACGATGCCTCTTCATATTGAAATTTTGTACAATGAATATCAATTTTCAGCAGCGTTCGCTGTGGCGACTTTAATGTCACTTATCGCAGTTGTTACGCTCGTTATAAAAAACTGGATTGAATGGAGAATGGAAAAACGACAATAAGGGGTGAGTGCGGTGAGTATTCAAATTCAAAATGTATCAAAACAATATGGTACATTTCAAGCGCTGGCAGACATTCATTTGGATATTCCAAAAGGTGAACTGGTCGCTTTATTAGGCCCATCAGGTTCTGGGAAAACGACGTTATTACGAATTATTGCAGGGCTAGAAGAAGCGGATGGAGGTTCCATTTCATTTGAGGGGGAAGATTTAACAGATATTCATGTGAAAAATCGGCAAGTTGGTTTCGTCTTCCAGCATTATGCACTTTTTAAACATATGAACGTGTTTGAAAATGTCGCTTTCGGTTTAAAAGTAAGAAAGAAAAGTGTAAGACCTTCAGCAGAGGCAATAGAAGAAAAAGTAATAGAACTATTGAAACTAGTAAAAATGGATGGTTTCGCAAAACGATACCCAGCGCAATTATCTGGCGGACAACGACAGCGTATCGCACTAGCCCGGGCACTTGCAGTCGAACCGAAAATTTTATTACTTGATGAACCGTTCGGTGCACTTGATGCGAAAGTGCGGAAAGAATTACGAAGATGGCTCCGGAAACTACATGACGAATTTCAAATTACGAGCGTATTCGTAACGCATGACCAAGAAGAAGCGTTAGACGTTGCGGACCGCATCGTTGTAATGAATGAAGGACGCATTGAACAAATGGGAACGCCGGAAGAAGTGTATGAAAATCCAGCAAGCCCGTTCGTGTACGACTTTTTAGGAAACGTAAACTTATTTCATGGCCGCGTCCATAAAGGTAAGCTAAATGTAGGATCGGTGGAACTAGAAGCACCAGAGCATAAGCACGTTTCAAACGTAGACGGAGTGGGATACGTAAGACCACATCATCTATCAATCGATCGTACGAAACAAAGTATAGATGCCATCCCGGCGAAAGTAACATACTCACATGCAGTTGGCCCTGTCGTATATGTAGAATTGAGACGCGAAGGAACAGATGAGTATTTAGAAGCAGAAATTAGTAAAGAACAGTTTAGACAGCTAGGCATTCAAACGGGTGAGTTTGTATACGTACATCCGAGAGAAGTGAAGGTGTTTATTCCGGAGGATTTTGTGATTTAATAGTGGAATGCCGTACCTATACGAGTATTTGTAGGTGCGGCTTTTCTTTGTTTGCGTGAATGTTATATTTTTATATATTCCTCCTCATCAACTCCCCAACCTGCGTCGCAACATACGCAATATCACTATCAATTTCTTCTAACACGTAAGATTCCAAAATCCCCATTACAGCGGTCCCTAAAAATTTTAAAACGATGTGTTTATCAATGTTTTTATTGTGAAGATTGAAGTGCTTAATATTTACGTTAAACGTGCATAACAAGATATAATAGAAGAAATCAATAAGGAGGCTAGCAGTGAAAAATTTTCGTTATCTCAATATATTCACTATTTTAATTGTATACACACTACTTATGTTTTACATTGGCTGGAACGGCTGGGTTTGGCTCAGTACGGTATTTGGCTGGGAATCTTGGGGATATTACGCTTTCATAGTCGGATTTATTTCATATGCGTATATTCTCGTGCAAGTGTTTAAATTCCTTCCTTTCCTGCGAACTGTCGGTTCAATTTGGTTTGCGGTTATACAATATGCGCTCATGTTATTGCCATTAGCCGATATTGCAGTCTTCTTTTTACAGTTTTCTATAGAGAAAGACACGGCAATTATTTGGACAGGGGCAGTCACTTTACTCGTATTTTTCTTTATCTTCGCATACGGGGTATTTAATGCGTATAGCCCGGTTGTAAGAAAGTATGATGTACATATACCGAAAAAAGTAGAAGGACGTAAAAGTTTACGTATTGCGATGGCTTCGGATATGCATTTCGGTAAATTGTCTGGTGTTGCGCATTTAAAGAGACTTGTCCATCATGTAAATGAAATGGAGCCCGATATTATTTTACTGCCTGGTGATATTATCGACGATCATCCAGGTGTGTTCATTCAAAAAAATATGGGACCAATCATGAAACAGATGAAAGCTCCATTAGGCGTATATGGTGTGTTAGGAAACCATGAATATTACGGCCGAGCTGTTCCTGAGTTTTTACAAGAGATGGATAAGATTGATATTCGTATTCTTTTAGATGAAGTCATTACAATTGAAGATGATTTTTATCTCGTTGGAAGAAGAGATAAAACAGAGCGTGATCGTCAAAGTTTTGAAAATCTAATGAGTACGGTAGATAAATCGCTTCCTGTTATCGCAATGGATCACCAACCATTTGAATTAAAACAAGCAGCGGATGCCGGCGTCGATTTACTATTATCCGGTCACACGCACCGCGGACAAATGGCGCCGAATCATATTGTGACGAGAAGAATGTACGAACTAGACTGGGGATACGTACAAAAAGGTGCATTCCACGCCATTGTTTCTTCTGGATTTGGATTCTGGGGACCACCGCTTAGACTTGGAAGTAGATCTGAGATTGTGCAGGTGGAAGTTACGTTTGAATAGGTATGTGAAATAGAGAGCTGAGTGCTCTCTATTTTTTAATTTAAAGGCACAAAATATTCGAGTGAAGTTCTTTATTTACTCTCTGAAAAAAGAGATACTATAAGAAGACTCTGCTTGAAAAGGGGGATTATAAGTGATCATATCAGATATCATATACGGTGAATTTGAAGTAGATAAAGTGTTAGAAGAATTAATTTTAAGTAAACATGTGCAAAGGCTGAAAGGGGTTCATCAGGCCGGAGCAAGTTACTTAATGAATGAGAAATGGAATGTAACGCGCTTTGACCATTCAGTTGGTGCTATGTTGTTAATTAAAAAACTTGGTGGTTCAGTAGAAGAACAGATTGCTGGTTTACTGCATGATGTATCGCACACTGCTTTTTCTCATGTGATTGATTACGTTTTTGATAACGAAAATGAAAGTTATCATGAAGAAATATTTAGCTCTGTCGTTAAAAACTCGGAAATCCCGGCGATTCTTTCAAAACATGGTTATAACTATGAAGATATTTTATTAGATGATTCGAAGTGGACGTTACTTGAAAGATCCGCACCAGAATTATGTGCAGACCGAGTGGATTATACATTGAGAGATATGTATACATATGGATATATTTCTTTAGAAGAAGCTCAAAATTTTTTAGATGATTTAATCGAAGTTAATGGGAGAATGGTTCTTCAAAATATTGAAATTGCAGAATGGTTTACGAAGGCGTATTACAAAGAAGTAATCGATTTCTTTATGAAACCAATTAATATTTACGGAAATGATATGTTAGCTAAAACGTTAAAGTTAGCTCTTCATAAAAAGGTTATTCATGCAGATGATTTTCTTCTTGAAGATCATGAGCTTATATCGAAATTGCAACTATGTAAAGATCAAGAGGTAGATGCTTTATTAAGAAAAGTTCACCCAAGTATAGAAGTAAAAGAAGATAGAAATGAGTATGATCTACATCAGAAAAATAAAGTGCGTCTCATTGACCCGCCATTACTTCGTGAAGGAAAAATCGTTCAGTCGTCTGTCGTATCAGAAAAAATAAGACAGATGAGCGATATCGCTTATGAAAAATCGGTAAGAGGAATGTATGTGAAAGTGATTTCTAATTAATGCAGAGGTTACCTTGAAAGTAGTTATTACTAGTAAGGAAACCTTTTATTTTTAATAAAAACAACTACATACAATAAATGGAAGGTAGTATAATTTAACTTATAAGGAGGTGAGCAAGTGATCTTCTCAATTATTCTATATTTCTTCTTCCCCATAACTTTAATCGCAACGATAATCCTTTCTAAAAAATCACATCAGAAAAAAATCATTTCATTTATTCCAGCAATTATTTCAGTTGTATTAGCTACCAGTTGTTATTCTCTTTTTCTATATAATAACGGAATGGGAGAATTTATGACGGCAATTTTATTAATCGGTATTACACTAGCGAATGTAGCATTAATGTTCCTTATTAAAATTTTGAAAATTACTGTTTTCAGTTAGTAGCAAATGAAAAAAGAAGTAGCACATCATTTTTTAATGTGCTACTTCTTTTTCAGTATCAATCAAACCAATTCCAAACCTCAATATCTCCAAGAGTCGCATAACGTACGTGAGGGGAGTTTTGTAATTTTAATAACTCTTTTGACGGTCCAGTAATGACAATACCGTATACTTTTGCGCCGTTATCTTTTACATATTTATAACGTTTATCTAAGTTTAGTTCGCTTTCAGGAAGCATAGCAACTGTACTTACAGTTTTTTTCTGTGTAGAAAGAATACGCATCATTTCAATTACTTTATCCTCTTGTGTTTTCAGTTTTTCTGTTTCATCATCAAGGAATCCTATATGTTCTGGAAATCCTATAAAGTCGCTGCTAGATAGGATGAAATCTTCTTCATTTATTCTTTCTTGTCCTGTGTCTAAAGCGTACCATACAGGAGTTGGTGGCATTTCTTGTGCTTCAAATACACTATATAAAAGTGGCTCTAATTCTTGTAAAGTGTAAGCTTTGTCAAAAGAAATTGCTACTTCTGCAACTGTTCCCTCATGTACCTTTGCAAGGGTATCCCAAACCTTTTTAGATGCTTCTTTTAAATAATCACCTTGTTTTATTTTTGGGTGAACAAAGTGGATGTTCGGTTGATAGTGCATATTCACCCAAGATTGATTTGTGATATTTAAAGAAGATAAGAAGCTGCTCGTTTCTATTGTACCGAGTGGCATTTCTTTTTTACCAATCGTTTTTACTAAATCAAATTGGCTGTTTGTTCGAAAGAAAGCTTCTACACTTGTTCCGCCCCCCATAACGCGGCTATTTGGGATAGTTGCTTCAAGTGCAAGAGAGGGAACATCTCTTATTTCTTTTAGCCTTTTATCATTATTAGCTTGAAAATAAAAGGCAGACAATACTCCGCCGATCATATATATAACGATACAAATTGCTAGTATAAAACCAAGCGTTTGTAAACGATGTTTCCACTTAATCCTCCAAAAAGGAACTTTAAGATCTTTTGGTGGTAACTTTTTCTTAACGGGTTCTGTTTTTATTAATAATGCATCCAAATGCACTTCACACTCTTCACATGTCTCAATATGACTTTCTAATTTTTCTTGTTCGTCATGTGTGAGTGTTCCGTTTTCATATTTCTCCCACAGTTTTTTAAACTCTGCACAGCCCATCTGCATCACTCCTTTATGATTTTTGCTTCTTTTCGTCCTCGGTGTAATTCAATTTTCACCTTTGCTAACGAGAGACCGGTCATTTCTGCTATTTCCTTATAGGAGAATCCGTAGTAATCTCGTAGTAGCAATACATTTCGTCTTTCTAGCGGAAGAGAGGATATACTTTGTAACCAACTAGTAATCTCATGTTTTACGAAATAAGAGTGCTCTGTACTTGGCACGTTTGGTAAATGGAATTCTTCGATTTTGGTTGTTTTATATTTCTTTTCTTTTCGGTACCAATCGATAAAGGCGTTGTAGGCAATTGTAAATAACCATGGCCTAATTTCTGCTCCTTTATAATAGTCAATATGGACGAGCATTCGGTAAAAAGTTTCTTGCATGAGATCTTCAGCATGGTGGGGATCTCCGGTTAGGGAGAGAAGATAGCGAAATAAATCATGCATGTGCTCTGAGTAAATGTCTTCTAATGATTGACTTTGTTTCACTACATTTCCCTCCCTTCATACATAACAACGAAATACATATAAAAAAGTTACAATTTTTTATGAAATTATAGTAAAAAACGTCAAGAATTGGATGGGATTCTCTTTTATCATAATACATATAAGGCGGGTGAACAGAGTTGGAAAGCTATGAAACTCAAATTCAAAGGGCAATTGATTATATTGAAGAAGATGTAATGGAAAAGCAAAAGCTACGTAATTTAGCTCGCATTGCATGTTTTTCTGAATCGCATTTTCATCGTGTATTTCAGGCGTTAGTAGGCGATACAGTAATGGAGTATGTTCGGAAGAGGAGGTTAGCCCGGGCAGCTTATCAACTTTCTCATACGGATGAAAAAATTATTGATGTCGCATTTGAGCATGGCTTTCAATCTCACGAGACGTTCACGAGAGCCTTTAAAAAATTATTTCAAATGACACCAAGTGAATATCGAAAACAAGAAATTGAAACACCAATGTATTATAGAGTGAATGTAAAACAAAGAAAATTAAATCCATATTTAGGGGGCATACAAATGGAATATCGTATTGTAAATAAACCAGAATTTTTAATGGCGGGTTATGAGCTGAAGACGACAAGTAAAGAAGGGAAAAATCATCAAGATATCCCTGCCTTTTGGCAAGAGTATTTACAAAAGGATCTTGGAACGACGATTCCAAATCGTAAAGATACGAGCCAATGGGTAGAGCTTGGATTATGTACCGATTTTAATTTAGAAACAGGAGACTTCACTTATATTATTGGAATGGAAGTTACAGATTTTGAAAATGTACCAAATGCGATTGCCAAGCGTACATTCCCATCTGCAACGTATGCAGTATTTACAACGCCAAAAGTTCCTCATGAAGAAATGGTATCGTCTATTCACCAAACGTGGAATGCAGTATTCACAGAATGGTTCCCGCATTCAGGATATGAACATTGCGGAGTTACAGAGTTTGAACAATACGATGAGCGTTGCCATGCAGATAAGAGTGAGTTCGCTCAAGTTGAGCTTTGGATACCGGTGAAGAAAAAGTAATAGATTAAGAGCGAGTCATTGAGAGATGGTTCGCTTTTTTTATAAAAGGGAAATGTATTTGTTAATAGTTTTATTTTTAATTTGTATAGTAGGGGAAGAAGACTGTTATTGTCAGTTTTTGTCGGTAAGTCGATATATATTGAAAATCGCTGATATATTTAGAAAATCGTCGATATAATTTCATTTACCAACAAATTAACCGGAAAAGAGAAAATAAAAGACACTCAATATAAGTTTATTCACCGAATAATTACCAAAAACAGAAAAGGCGCCATATAGCACCTTTTCCTACGAACTAAACGGAAACACAAGTATAATCGTCGTTCCTTTTCCAAGTTCACTATCAATGGAAATCGTTCCGTTATGAGCAAGAACGAGCTGTTTTGTAATGGCGAGGCCAAGGCCAGTTCCAATGTTGCTTTCTTCTGTATTCGTTCCTCTGTAATATCGCTCGAATAGAAGCCCCTTCGTTTTATCGTCCATACCTTTTCCATCATCTGAAATAGATAGTGTAAATGAATTTGTATTTTGCGAAAGTTTTACGATTACGTTTGTTGTTTCATTATTATGTTTTACAGCGTTTGCTAATAAGTTTTCGATAATACGTTGGAACCATTTTTCTTCAATAAAATATTGGATTTTGCTTGAACTTGGCACGAATTCAATGTTTTGATTTTGTAGTGTCGGGTTATTAATAAATTGTAATAATACTTTTTGGACGAACTGATTAATTTCAACATTTACGTGTTGTGCAGGAAGAGTATCATTTTTTAATTGATATGTTAAGCTTAAGTCGTCAATTAATGTAGTCATATATTGAGATTTTTCTTTCATTACATGGCCAAATTGTTGAATGTCTTGATCAGTCCAATTATATTGCTTCGATTCTAGTAATAATGCATAGCCGTATATAGAGCTAAGCGGTGTTTTTAAATCGTGTGTGAGACCAGTAATCCATTCTTCACGTGTTTGCTGCAGTACTTGCCTCATCGCATCATTTTTTTTGAGTGTTATAGAAAGGTGCTCTAGTGAACTAGTAACATCTCTA
This sequence comes from Bacillus sp. S4, assembly GCF_040838205.1. Lineage (NCBI taxonomy): Bacteria > Bacillati > Bacillota > Bacilli > Caryophanales > Bacillaceae > Bacillus > Bacillus sp. S4. The sequence continues at coordinate 11,967 of NZ_JBFPJI010000029.1, read as the reverse complement.
AATAAGCGAAATGACCATTTTTCTTTACCGGATCGCCTGAATCGAACTGGTTTTCCTTTTTTACTAACAGGTTCTTCATATTTTCCACCAGCGATATTTTTAAGCCAACGCATCGCGTGTAGTAACGGTTTCCCAAACTTATTTCCGTACCAAATAGATAGAATGACTAAATAAACAAAGACGATAAGAAGGATTAATCCGCATCCGATTAGAAACTTCTTAGTAAATACATCCTCAATTTCGTCATCTGGGTAGTAGCGTTCATTTTTTGCTGTAATGACGAGAAGCTGACCACTATTTGCATCGTAAAAGCTAGACGTGTTTTCTTTATGATTCCACGGTTCTTTTTCGTTAAGAGCAGTCTGTATTGTTGAAAGTGTTTTTTTCTTTCCAGTTGGATAGGAAAAAACCTCTTCGCCATTATGATTAAATATTTGCAGTGTTGCTTTTTCTTTAGAGAGTAACTGTTTTTCTTGTTCCGTTAATGTGAATGAATCTGTAGATACAGAAGGGTGTTCTTTCTGAATTGTTTTTAATAATGCATTACTTTTTAACATACCGCCGTAAATAACAAGTACGTTCTTTTCTTCTACTTCAATTTCCCAATATGTAAATGTATAAGGGCTTTCTATATGATTCTGTATATGTGCGAGTAAAGATGTTTTTGTATAAGAAGTTGGGACATCACTTGGTGTATTAAATTGATAGAGAACTTTTCCGTTTTCTTCTACAATCTGAATCCAATCATTTTTCTCTTTAATTAAATCTTTTACTTCCGTTTTTAACGTAATATCGCCATCCTCTGAAGAGATATATCTTGAAATTGTAAAACTATCAGAATCCGGAATATTAGGTTCGTATGAAATGCTAGTAACAAGAAAAATTAAATAAGTGAAAGCAGCGACTACAGCAATAAGTAATGTAACTAAAACAAAAACGTGTTGCAGTATAAATTGGATGATAAGCCGTTTATTAAAATTCATATCGTCACCCTACTTTGTAACGAACTTATAGCCAAGTCCACGAACCGTTTTGATGTACAATGGATTACTTGGATTTTGTTCAATTTTTTCACGTAGTTTTCGAATGTGAACCATAACAGTATTGTCATCGCCATTATAGGCTGGTGCTCCCCAAACTTTTTCGTATATTTCTTCTTTCGAAAATACGTAGTTCGGATTCTCGCAAAAGAAGAGTAGTAGTTGAAACAGTTGAGCGGAACATTCGACAACGTTCCCATCTACTGTTAGTTCCGCAGAATGTTGATCAATTTCAAATCTCCCAAATGAAATGGAGTGTGCGTTTTGTTCGTGTGGTACTGTTTGTTTCATATGTCTTCGAAGTTGTGCTTTCATACGAGCTACGACCTCTAATGGATTAAATGGCTTCGTAATATAATCATCTGCACCGTATGAAAATCCAGATATTTTATCTAAATCAGATGCCTTCGCTGATAGGAAGAAAATCGGACAATCTGTTTGTTGGCGAATAATCGGACAAATATCAAAACCAGATTGTCCAGGAAGCATGACATCTAAAATAATTAAATCGTAATTGTTTTTTTCGGTGAGAGATAAAGCTAATTCAGCTGATGTTGCAGTTGTAATATGAGAAAAACCTTCTTTTTCAAGAATGGTAGTTAGTAGTTGTAAAATTGCTGTTTCATCATCGATGAGTAATATATGTGCTTGATACATAAGAATCCCCCTTAATTTCCTCGAATATCATATCATCTTTTTGTAACATATGGAATTTTTAAGGAAAATTTAAGGTTTTCTTTCACAAAAAATTAAGAATCAAATGATATGATAAAAGTAACATAGGGGAGGAGATGAGTGTGAATCCGTTTCAAACGATGCGAGCTAGATATTTTTTAATTGTATTTGCACTATTAATTTTAGTAGCGAGAAGTAGTGGGGAATTGTTAGAAAGTACATTTCATATACAAAATTCTTCTTTTATAAATATACTTATATTTTATATCCTTCCGATTGCATGGATTTTTTATGAGTATAGAAAGCACCGTGTTTCATTTTCATTATTTGTTAATAAAAATGAAACATTTAACTTGGTGCAAGTTTTGTACATCGCGATTATGCTTTGTATGTTTAGTTACGGCTATCTTATTTTGTACATGTACAGCTTTGCATGGATTACACCAGATTTTATTATGAATGCCTTGCATGAACCGATTATAGATAGTACCGGGGGATATGTATATCAATTTATTATGGTTGTATTTATCGCGCCTATTATTGGGGAATTTGTTTTTCGTGGATTTTTACTTCAGCGCTTTGCTGCAAAATGGGGAACGAGTATAGCGATGATTGCAGTGGCACTTTTATTTGCGATATTACATGTCGATTTTCTCGGTGCCGCCGTATTTAGTATCGTATTATCAATCGTATATATTCGTACGAAAAGTTTACTCATGCCAATTGCGATACACATGTTAAACAATACATTTGTACTTTGTGCATCTTTCCTAGTAAGTAGAGAAAAAATCATGAGTTTTGCAGATTTCTCAAACTATACGACGTTCTTTCCAGGACTTATTATTTTTATAACGGGATTAAACTTAGTACTCATCTTTTTATTTGTTAACCGCAAATATTGGAGTAAAGAAATGCCAGCTATATATGTAGAGCAGGAAAAAATCTTTTCAGACGTAGTGGGGAATAAATGAGATGAAGAAGACGATTGAAAAAATATTGAAAGACATTATAGATTCTACGTCTATTACAGATATGTGTGATAGAAACGTTTGCCATTGGCTTCAACCTGTAGTAGATACGATTGTGTTTCCAGAGTACTACTTATTTTCTAGTACTCATTTAAAAGAAAATATTATTTCTCTTCTTATTGTGTTAGGGGTTTTACTAATATTTGGTCTAATTGTAGAAGAAATGATGAAGCGCATCTTCAGAAAAAATGAAGAGAAGTATATGTGGGTTCATAAAATATTCGTGAAAGTAATAGTGGCTTTCCTTTTGTTTTATAGTATGAAAACAATCATTTACTTTATAGCTTTGAAACATCATTAATTCGAAATTTGAAAGGGATGTATAAAATTATATGAATGAAACAATATCTTCAAATAAGTTTTTTTATTTGATTGTACTGAGTTTAGTATTGATTACGACAGTAAATGTTGTTCTTCGCTGGGAGGAAGCTTACTTTTTTATGTATTTAGCGCTCCATTTATTAGGCATTTTATGCATAACGGGCGGAGTAGTTGCTGAGAAAAAGCATGAAGAAAGTATAAATTACATGTGTGTGATTGGTCTTATTTTACTTTTAACTGTACAAGGTATTATGAAATATAGTTCTTTTTCTTTGCAAGATTTTAGTTTGTTAATAGATGTACTTCCTTAAGGCGGACTATTATAACGACGCTATTTTTTAAGGACTATGAATATATACGATATATAAAAGGCGCTTGTTTGTAAGTACATTTCTTATACTAGATTATGAGCCGAAGAAAATATTTGAAAATAGGTGAAACTCTTCTTGTAATAGAAGAGTTTTTTTATGTAAATTGAACGGGCTAGAACAATTCTCACGATTAGCTTGTTCTAATTTAGCATGTACGAACTTACAATAATAATAGACAGGCAGCATAGAGGAGGGAATAGCGTGAGGAAAGTTATTGGGTGGTCGCTTTTTTTGTACGTTGGGTTTGCGTTATTTATATATTGGTATTTATATGGATGGAATCATGAACTCATTCCGGAGATGTATAAAGGAACGAGTGCAGATCCAGAAACTTTTATGAATGCGAAAGAGCTTACGCTAAGCCAAGATTATTCGCGCGTGAAAAATTTACTTTTCTTTTTAGCGACGCCTCTTGAATGGATTATTTTATTGTTTGTACTCGTGCTCGGTATTTCAAAAAAGTTTGAGAAATGGTCGAAGGAAACGACTAAAATAAGTGTTTTACAAGTTGCGATTTATTTCTTTTATTTATCATTACTAACAACAGTTCTTGCATTACCGATGCAATGGATTGGGCGTAAAGTGTCCGTTGATTACGGCATTTCAACGCAAAGTACACAAAGCTGGATAAAAGATCATGTCATCGGTTTTTGGGAGAGTTATGCGACTATGTTAATCGTAGTTGCGGTTCTTTTGTGGCTTATCCGTAAATTCCCGAAGAGATGGTGGTTAGCAGGATGGGCGCTCTCTGTACCATTTACAATCTTTTTAACATTCATACAGCCTGTCGTTATTGATCCGCTTTATAACGACTTCTCGACGCTGAAAAATAAAGAATTAGAAACAAAAATCTTAACGATAGCAGACAAAGCGGACATTCCTGCTAAACACGTATATGAAGTAAATATGTCAGAAAAAACGAATGCCTTAAATGCGTACGTAACAGGAATTGGCCCTAACGCCCGTATTGTAATGTGGGATACGACGCTTAAGCAATTAAAAGATAAAGAGATTTTATTTATAATGGCTCATGAAATGGGACATTACGTAATGAAACATATATATTGGGGCGTTGCGAGCTATGTCTTGCTATCGTTTATAGGTATGTATGTAATTAGTCGTATTATAAATATGTGTATTCGAAAATGGGGAGATACACTGCAAATTCCAAAATTAGCGTGTTTCTCAATTTTACCTTTATTTTTCTTAATTTCCTCTTTATTATCTTTTGCATCACAACCAGCAACAAACTACGTTTCTCGTATAGAAGAACGAGCGGCAGATCAATATGCTTTAGATATGACGAAAGATGGGAAATCAGGTGTGAAAACATTTCAATATTTATCAAAAACAAGTTTAAGCCAAGTGAATCCGCCTGCGTTAGTGAAATTTTTCTTATACACACATCCGCCAATTTTTGAAAGAATTCATACGTTTGAACAATATGAAAAACAGAAGAAGCAGTAGTGTACTGCTTCTTTTTATTATGGAATATTCGAGTTTTGGAAGATTATAGTGTATAATTCGTAGAATATTCAGTGAAAAGTTTAGGAGGTTAATATTTTGTTTCATTCAAAATCAATGCCGGCAATAAAAATGATACTATCGATGTCTATTTTCGGATCGATTGGATTTTTTTCAGTACAAACAGGTTTACCTTCCTTTGAATTAGTGTTTATTCGCTGTATTTGTGCGACTTTATTTTTAGCATTATGTTGGTTCGTAACAGGGCAATATAAAAATGAGAAATGGAACAAAAAAGAAACCATACAAATATTAGCTTGTGGTGTATTTCTCGTTTTTAACTGGGTATTTTTATTTAAAGCATTTGAAGTCATGTCGATTACAATTGCGATTTCTGTCTATCATCTTGCTCCAATCATCGTATTAATGATTGGCAGTATCGTATTTAAAGAGAGGCTAACAGTATTTGCGGTTATATCGATCGTTATTTGTTTTATCGGTACAGTTTTAGTAGCTGGTGTAGATGGAAGTGTGTCGTTAGAAAAGCTAATGTCATCTGGAATGGTGTGGGCACTTCTTGCAGCTTTATTTTATGCTTTTACAACGTTGCTAGGAAAAGGAATTAAGCATACGAGTGCATATGCGATGACATTTGTACAAACATTTTTAGGTATATTTTTATTATTACCATTTATAGATTTCGGGAAATTTCAAGGATTAACAGAGATGAACTGGATGATGATTACAGCGACAGGTCTTATACATACTGGGTTTGTATATTACTTATTTTTTGACAGTTTAAGAGATTTATCGACGAGACTTATTTCTATATTAGTATTTTTAGATCCTGCGGTTGCAATACTATTAGATACAGTCTTTACCGGATTTAGACCGACTAGTATGCAAATAGTAGGGATTGTGCTTATATTCGTAGGGATGGCAATAACTTTTCGCAAGGGAACAGAGAAGGAACTATCGGTGAAGGAAAGTGCTATTTCTTAACAATAGAGAATGAGTGTAGAGGATATCTTTGCTTCATATAGAATTGAAAAAGACGCAAATATATATTATTTGCGTCTTTTTGTGGCAATAAAGTGAAATTTAAAAATGCGAAGGAGTTCACAAAGAGATTGTAGAATATTTTATTATATAACACCTAAGATGTGACAACTTCCTTTTGAAAAAGAAAGAAGGAGGTATAAAGCAGAAAGGTAGTCAAAATGTTTCTTTTAGAAGATGTGCATTTTATCTTACATTCACCAACAAATTAGTACTCCTGAAACAATGAAGTTCAATGCTTCGTATTATCTATTATTTTTCTATTTAACATACAATAGAAATAGGGAGAGAGGACAATGAAGAAAAAAATATTGGGTGTAATGATGATTGTGACAATGGTAGGAGGTATATTTGCAGGAACGAATGTGGCGCCTGTAAAAGCGGAAGAGTATCCGGAAATGATTGTATTTGATGATGTTCCATACGGATTTTGGGCATATGATGCTATTTTAGATTTAGCTTATAATAAAATTATAGTTGGGTATGGAAATGGAAAGTATGGTGTTGGAGATCTTACAACACGTGAGCAAGTAGCTGGGGTTATTTACAAAACACTTGAAATGAAAGAAGAAGGGGCAGTAGCAAATCCATACAAAGATATTTCTGAAAGTTCAACTAATTTTCAAAAGGAAATTTTAGCGTTAACAAAACGTGGTGTTTTTAAAGGTGATGAAAACGGGAACTTTAGACCGAAAGCAACAATTTCTCGAGCTGAAATGGCAGTAGTACTTCAAAAAGCATTTACTTTCGAAGCAAAACAAAAGCAGACATTTAAAGATGTACCAAAAGGTCATTGGGCAGAAGAGGCAATTAGTGCACTGCAATCTAATCAGGTTGTTACAGGAACTGGAAAAGGTATGTATGAATTAAATGGCTTCGTGCCTAGAGAACAATATGCTCAGTTTATAAACAATGCGCTTATTAATTATCATTTGAAAGAGGATTGGAAATAGAGTGAGAAAGCACAAATAGAAATATTTGTGCTTTTTTTGTTCGTTTACAAAAGAATTATTATACGTTTTTGTGTATGTTTATCACTGTACATAAGCTTGATAATCAACCTCGTAAAAAAGAAATGATGTGTAATATGATTCACAAAACTGTCACGAAATATGTCGAAAATCATGTTGTCACTATACCATTTGTTCTGTATATTTTTTTAAAAACATATACATATTAGGGAGATAATTTGATGAGCAAAAAATTATTAAAAACAGCTACAGCATTAACAATTATGGGTGGGGTATTATTCTCAGCAGAGAGTAATAATGTAAAAGCGGAAAGTGCACCGCTACAAAATACAAATACAATTGTATTTAAAGATGTACCAATAGGACATTGGTCATATGAGGCGATTCATAATTTAGCGGCACAAGAAATTATTTTTGGATATGGAGATGGGGTGTTCGGTTTTGGGGATGATGTAACACGTGAGCAAGTGGCAGCTTTAATTTATCGTGTGTTTGATATAGAAGAACAAGATGAATATGAGAACCCATATGGGGATATCGATGAAAATTCGACAGACTTTATCGAGGAAATATTAGCTTTAACAGAAATGGAAATTTTCATGGGGGATGAGCATGGAAACTTTAGACCGAAAGCGACGTTAACGCGTGCGGAAATGGCACAAGTTCTTACGAATGCTTTTGACTTACAGGCAAAGGGATCTCATACTTTTAATGATGTTTCAGCAGATTCATGGGCAAAAAATGCAATTAGTGCAATAAAAACAAATGATATTACAGTGGGAATCGGAGAAAATAAATTTGGTCCGTCCATGAAAGTAACAAGAGAACAATACGCACAGTTTTTATATAAAGCAATGTTGAATGATATGACACAGCAATAAAAAAAATACGTAAAGGCCGTTGTTGTATAACAGCGGCCTTTTTTGCGTGAAATAAAGTGCAAAAGAAAGGAGTTGTAAAAAAATCATTAAATTTTCAAAAAAAACTTCCTTTTCTGAAGATTTGTTATATAATATAAAACATAAAATCAAATCTGTTATAAGACAGTTTAAGAAGGGGATGCTAATATGTCGACGCAAACTTCACGGGTTACACTCGTTGGAGAAATGTTACCAGCGTACAACGAAATATTGACACCTGAGGCGCTTAGTTTTTTAAAGGAATTACATGAAAATTTCAATGAACGCCGCACGGAACTTTTACAAAAGCGTGTGGAGAAACAAAAAAGAATTGATGCAGGGGAGTTTCCTAAGTTTTTAGAAGAAACAAAGCATATACGTGAAGGGGATTGGACAATCGCTGAGCTTCCGAAAGATTTAGAGGATCGCCGCGTGGAGATTACTGGGCCGGTGGATAGAAAGATGGTCATTAACGCTTTAAATTCAGGAGCACATCTTTTTATGGCAGACTTTGAAGATTCAAATGCACCAACTTGGAGAAATGCTGTCGAAGGTCAAATTAACTTACGAGATGCGAGTAAGGGAACGATTTCACATGAAAATGAAAACGGAAAAGAATATCGTTTAAATAGTAAAACAGCTGTATTAATTGTGCGTCCGAGAGGGTGGCATTTAGAAGAAAAACATATGCAAGTTGACGGCAAGAACATGTCTGGCAGTTTAGTAGATTTTGGCTTGTACTTTTTCCATAATGCGAAGGTGCTTTTAGCAAAAGGAAGTGGCCCGTACTTTTACTTACCGAAAATGGAAAGTTACTTAGAGGCAAGATTATGGAATGATGTTTTCGTATTTGCTCAAAAGTATATCGGCATTCCGAATGGAACGATTAAAGCGACTGTGTTAATAGAAACGATTCACGCTTCATTTGAAATGGATGAAATTCTGTATGAACTAAGAGATCATTCTGCTGGTTTAAACTGCGGGCGATGGGATTATATATTTAGTTTCTTAAAGAGTTTCCGTAATCATAATACTTTTTTACTTCCGGATAGAGCGCAAGTCACGATGACAGCGCCGTTTATGCGCGCGTATTCTTTGAAAGTTATTCAAACGTGTCATCGTCGTAACGCGCCAGCAATCGGAGGAATGGCAGCGCAAATTCCAATTAAAAATGATCCAGAAGCAAATGAGGCGGCTTTCGAGAAAGTGCGTGCTGATAAGGAGCGCGAAGCTTTAGACGGTCATGACGGGACTTGGGTTGCCCACCCGGGACTTGTACCGGTTGCAATGGAAGTATTTAATCACATAATGAAAACGCCAAATCAAATTTTTAGAAAGCGTGAAGAAATACGTGTAACAGAAAAGGATTTATTAGAAGTACCGATGGGAACGATTACAGAAGGTGGTCTTCGCACAAATATTAATGTCGGTATTCAATATATTGCATCTTGGTTAAGCGGGAGAGGAGCAGCTCCTATTTATAACTTAATGGAAGATGCGGCAACAGCGGAAATATCAAGAGCACAAGTATGGCAGTGGATTCGTCATGAGGGCGGGAAGCTAAGTGATGGCCGTAATATCACTTTTAAATTGATGGAAGAATTGAAAGAAGAAGAACTAGCAAAAATAGAAAGTGAGATTGGTAAGGAAGCGTTTAAGAAAGGGAGATTTGAAGAAGCTACAAAACTGTTTACAAACCTTGTTCGTAATAACGAGTTCATGCCGTTTTTAACATTACCTGGTTATGAAATTTTATAAGAAACAAGAAAAGGGGATGGAACATATGAAAAACGAAAGAATTGATAAATTGCAGGAAAGCTGGGAATTAGATACGCGCTGGAAAGGAATCACACGTCCATATACGGCTGAAGATGTAATTCGTCTGCGTGGATCGATTGATATTGAACATACGTTAGCGCGCTGCGGTGCAGAGAAGCTTTGGAAATCACTTCATACCGAAGATTATATTAATGCACTTGGGGCATTAACAGGAAACCAAGCGATGCAACAAGTGAAGGCTGGATTAAAAGCAATTTATTTAAGCGGTTGGCAAGTAGCGGCAGATGCGAATCTTTCTGGACATATGTATCCTGATCAAAGCTTATACCCAGCGAACAGTGTGCCGGCTGTTGTAAAACGAATTAACCAAACACTTCAACGTGCTGATCAAATTCAGCATATGGAAGGAAGCGGTGATAAAGATTATTTCGTACCGATTGTGGCAGATGCTGAAGCTGGTTTTGGTGGACAGTTAAACGTATTTGAACTAATGAAAGGGATGATTGAAGCGGGTGCATCTGGCGTGCACTTTGAAGACCAATTATCTTCAGAGAAAAAATGCGGGCATTTAGGCGGAAAAGTATTATTACCGACACAAACAGCGGTGCGTAATTTAATTTCGGCACGTCTTGCTGCTGATGTAATGGGTGTACCAACAATTATCGTCGCAAGAACAGATGCAGATGCTGCAGATTTAATTACGAGCGATATCGATCCAGTTGATCAAGAGTTTATTACAGGTAAAAGAACGCCAGAAGGGTTTTATCGTACGAAAGCAGGTCTTGATCAAGCAATTGCACGTGGTTTAGCGTATGCGCCGTATGCAGATCTCGTTTGGTGTGAAACGTCGGAGCCAAATTTAGAAGATGCAAAACGCTTTGCGGACGCAATTCATAAGAAATATCCAGGGAAGCTACTCGCTTACAACTGTTCCCCTTCATTTAACTGGAAACAAAAGTTAGATGAAAAAACGATTGCAAGCTTCCAAAAAGAAATTGCATCATACGGTTATAAATTCCAGTTCGTAACGCTTGCTGGATTCCATTCATTAAATTACGGCATGTTTGAATTAGCGCGTGGTTATAAAGAGCGCGGTATGGCAGCGTACTCTGAATTACAACAAGCAGAGTTCGCAGCAGAAAAAGATGGTTACTCTGCAACGCGCCATCAACGCGAAGTAGGAACAGGATACTTTGATGAAGTAGCACAAGTAATTACGGGCGGTACTTCATCAACGACTGCTTTAAAAGGATCTACGGAAGAAGAACAGTTTACGAAATAAAGGTATAAGTAGGTGCCCCCAAAATATTTTTGGGGCACCTTTCTTATTTATTATTACGTCGCTGACATTGTTAAACTTTGTCGGAAAGTTGATGGAATTTTATTTGTCGTCGTATTATGGGACGTTCACTTCTATTTAAAATATTCAATCCAATATAGTGAATATACCAATAATAGCAGTAAAAAGAAGGAATGCGAATAATGCTAGACAGCCCCATTTGACACTCCCACCCCTAAAGGGGCAAGCTGACTAACGTCAGTGGGATTCTTGCTACCAAAGGCGAAGTCCATTTCTGGTATCGCTGACGTGCAAGATTGCGGTGTGCCATCACCACTCCCACAACAGACCATATAGGTTCGTGGGCTACGGTACTGTGACCATACCGTACAGATTGTTGGTTCTCAAATGTTTTTACGTCTTTTGCATGACGACTTAATACATTTTACGGAGTAGAAGAATTTGCTACCCCAACCTCATATGTATTCTGTTTTCAGAGAACAGTCGTTTTAGAGTCTTTTGCATGACTATAAATAAAGTATACCATGTTTTGCTATGCAAAAACGATGCGTTCATCCCACGTCTAAAGACGGACTAAAGTCCTGCGTGGGCTTTCCCGCATCATAAATTCTGTAAATAGTTTGTCTTTCCATGCTTCTTCATAATCATCAATTAGTTCTTCTACCACTTTTTTCTGCAATGGCTGTAAAGGATGTTCGGTGTATAGTCCTGTAATAATGTTATGATTTCCTTTGAATTTTAAAGCACGTACAATATGATAAGAGTCGTTTCCCATCGATTGTTCAAATTGTAGACATGCCGCGTGCATAACATCTGTTTTCTCTTTTTCAAGATACCAATACCGTCCAGCCATTTCTGGGTATTGTAATGTAAAGTAAATATCACCGAGCTTTTTTCTAAGTGCTAATTCATTCGGATAAGTAGCGATTAATCCGTGTAATCTATCTCTTGCTTTTCCAAGGTTATTATTTTCAATATCTTTTTCAATTCTCTTTAATGTTTTTTCAGGGATTATTTCTGTCATATACTCCTCCTTATTAGAATAGGTGTGGTTATCTTG
>NZ_JBFPJI010000361.1:0-3080 GCF_040838205.1 Bacillus sp. S4 | reverse complement strand
AGTTATAAATGATTTGAAATCCGAATGTAAACTTTTACCCATTAGCTTACATTCGTTTCACCTAAAATATTGAATCCATCCAAAATCCCATAATATCCTCGAAATACAAAGCAAAAATGTACATTCAAAATGCTGTGTTGGTGTGCAGGATTTTTTCTTATTCAGCAATCGGGCCATATTCTTGAATAAAGAAGGAATTTATATGAACAATCTTAAAATTGTAATTCATTTCAGAAAAGGTCATCGTTGTTAAATAAGGTACAAATATATAGTCCAACCAGTACCTGCCCATTATGTAATTCACTTAAAGGATATAAAGAATAAAAAGGCTCTAATATTGAATAAGAATATAAAGGGCGGAGCTTATTTGAAGACTTTTGAAGCTTTGTACTTTTATTTTTAAAACTAATATGCTTCATTTCTTAAGTGAGAAGGGAGAATGTCTTTTGAGCTTAAAACATGAGAAACATATGAGGTCAGAAATAGCTGATAAAACTTATTTGACTAAAGGATGGGGCTATGTTGCAGCTCTTGCACTGTTGCCGTATGCGATTTTAAAATCACTTTGGGCATGGGGATCAACGGTAGGACTTACAACAAAACAAGCTGTACAAAATGTAGCAGGGTTTGGTGATACCTTAAAAGAAGGATCTGCTTTTCTATATACGTTATATACCATCGGAATAGACTTCACAGCTATCTTGGCGATACTGGCATCTTTATTTGCTTTAGCTCTCGTGACTTCCTGGGGGGAGAAACTACCAAAATGGTTATTAATCATATTAGGATGGTCAGTTGGGGTGTTGACAGTTCTAATTAGCTTCTTGACAGCTCTTCAATTTTTAGGAATGCTTCCAAAAGGATACACCGAAGGGTTAGCCATTTGGGTGTATGTCGTAACGTACGGAGGATTGTTCTTGTGGGGAGTAACTGTATTTATAGCGACTCTGTCGTTCCAGCATCGGATTAAAAACAAACAGTCCCCAAAAAAAAGATATTTTAGGCAATAATTTACTTCGAGTGCTTATCTTGAATATCCTTTCAGTGTTGGTGTTCCGGGAAAATTTTCAACAATCGGGCCATATAACAGCATAACTTTTTCAGGTTAACAAATTAAAAACGTTAATGTGAAATGTATTTACTGAACAACCTAAAATTTTTCAGATAGTATGAAGTTTGTGAAAAAGGGTACTTGAAATTACTGGTATAATAATAAAAAATCATAAATAGAGGAATTCTATGAAATTTGTACTTATATTTGGTCCACAAGCAGTTGGTAAAATGACAGTAGGGCAAGAGTTAGTTAAAGTAACTGGATTGAAACTATTTCATAACCATATGACCATTGAATTACTTGAGCCCTTATTCAGCTTTAGCCCGGAAATGTGGAGGTTGTCAACTTTATTTAGAAAAGAAATATTCAAGGCAGTGGCTGAGAGTGAACTGGAAGGTTTGATCTTTACATATGTGTGGGCTTTTGATCAACAAGAGGATTGGGACTTCGTAGACCAGACATGTGAAATCTTTGAATCCCAGGGTGCCACTATTTATTTTGTGGAATTAGAAGCCGATATGGACGAGAGGCTGGAACGAAATAAAAGTCCGCATCGACTTGAGCATAAACCTACCAAAAGAAACGTTGATTGGTCGGAGAATGAACTAAGGGAATCAATGGAAAAATACAGATTGAACTCCCATAAAGGTGAAATTAAAAATGAGAACTACATAAAAATTAATAATACAAATTTGAGTGCTGCAGAAGTAGCTGAAATAGTGTCAAAAAGGTTTGAATTATAAAATCACGTGAATGATCTTCAATTATCGGGCGCGATTGTGGAGTAGCATAAATAGGAAATGATCAAACTTTTTTATAATCGTTTAACAAGATTATTAGTATCAATTTGATCAAACTTTATTTTAAATCTTATTTGTAATACAGATAATAGAAGAATAATTTCTAGACCATGGTGTTTATTTTGTGAAGTACAGGGTACATCCCTGCCAACTAAACCAGTACAACCGCCATAGTACGCTCATGTCAGCCTATAAAAATATTAAAGATGAGAACTTCAGATATTATATTTTAAAACAAAAAGCAGATGTATTTCATGCGATGAAGAGCTTTTTTAAAGAAGAATCAGGAGAGAAAATGGCATAACCCCTTTTGAAGGGGTTTATTTTTTTGTAAACTTTTTATTTTTTTAGTTGACAATGATAATGAAAATCATTATCATTTATTCGAGAATGATTACATTTTGATTTATATATTTCGGAGGAGATGTAAAGTTAAAAAAAATAAAAGAAAACATATAAATGCAATGTTAATAGCGGCGACGTTATCGTTACCGTTTGCTGTATATTCGACACCTGCTTTAGCGGCAGTAGCAATTGAGGCAAATAAAACTGGATATGCTTTAGAAAATGGTACATATGATGCTGTTATTAAAGCGTATAAAGATAAAACAAATGAAGAGTCCATGGCAGCTGTTTATATAAAGGATCCGAAATTAACAATCGAGAATGGAAAGAAAATCGTAACGGCAACGTTAAGTGATAGTGATTTCTTTCAATACTTGAAAACAGAGGATATTCATACTCCTGGTGTGTTTCATGATGTGAAAGTAATATCTGAGGATAAAAAGAAAAATGGGACGAAGGTTATTCAATTTGAAGTTGGAGAACTAGGAAAAAGGTATAATATGCAAATGCATATTTATATCCCAACAATGGGATATAACAATAAATATCAAGTACAGTTTGAAGTAAATACTTTAAATTTAGAAAATAATGTTCCAGAAAAGCAAAAGGAAAATAAAGAGGATAAAGTGGAACAACAAGAAAAAGTTGCGAATGTAATAGTTGATAAGAAATTACAACAGCATATTAATAAGTACAATTTAGATAGAAAACATATAAATGAACCTATAACGAAGGAAGATTTATTAAAGATTAAAACATTAACCATATATTCAGGTGAAGGAATAAATGAAATAGCTGGTTTAGAATATATGACAAACTTAGAGAAGTTGACATTAAGAGAGTCTAACGTAACAGACATATCTGTTATCTCAGAATTGAGA
>NZ_JBFPJI010000360.1:0-3086 GCF_040838205.1 Bacillus sp. S4 | reverse complement strand
AAGTATGTCATATTGAATACCCATACATTACCGGAAACATTGGTTTTTTTATAAAAAATCAAAAAAACATCAACATATTTGCCGA
Organism: Bacillus sp. S4; assembly: GCF_040838205.1. Classification (NCBI taxonomy): domain Bacteria; kingdom Bacillati; phylum Bacillota; class Bacilli; order Caryophanales; family Bacillaceae; genus Bacillus; species Bacillus sp. S4. The sequence goes on along the minus strand of NZ_JBFPJI010000360.1, from coordinate 3,001 downwards.
TACATGTTGTATAATCTTGCGTGGGAAGCTATCATATAAATGTATAAAACGTTTACTAACATACGCGAAGGGAAGAATAGCATGTCACATTCAATCGAACAACTTTCTATCAACACGATTCGCACATTATCCATTGATGCGATTGAAAAAGCAAATTCTGGTCACCCAGGAATGCCAATGGGTGCAGCACCAATGGCTTATACATTATGGACTCAATTTATGAAACACAATCCAAATAACCCAACGTGGTTTAACCGCGATCGTTTCGTATTATCTGCAGGTCATGGTTCAATGTTACTATACAGCCTACTTCATCTATCTGGTTATGACTTAACAATGGATGACTTAAAGAACTTCCGTCAATGGGGAAGCAAAACTCCAGGACATCCTGAGTATGGTCACACAGCAGGTATAGACGCAACAACTGGTCCACTTGGACAAGGTATTGCAACAGCTGTTGGTATGGCGATGGCTGAAAGACATTTAGCAGCAAAGTATAACCGTGATGCGTACAATGTAGTAGATCATCATACATACGCTATTTGTGGTGATGGCGATTTAATGGAAGGCGTTTCTGCTGAAGCATCTTCATTAGCTGCTCATTTACAATTAGGTCGTCTTGTTGTGCTTTACGATTCAAACGATATTTCATTAGATGGCGATTTAAATCGCTCATTCTCTGAAAGTGTAGAAGATCGTTACAAAGCATACGGCTGGCAAGTAATCCGTGTTGAGGATGGAAACGATATTGAAGCAATTGCAAAAGCAATTGAAGAAGCGAAAGCTGACGAAAAACGCCCAACGCTAATTGAAGTAAGAACGACAATTGGTTTCGGTTCTCCAAACAAATCAGGAAAATCAGCTTCACACGGTTCTCCACTTGGTGTAGACGAAACAAAATTAACGAAAGAAGCATATGCTTGGACTGCTGAACAAGATTTCCATGTAGCAGAAGAAGTATATGACAACTTCCGTAAAACGGTACAAGATGCTGGTGAGACTGCACAAGCTGCATGGAACACGATGCTCGGTGAATATGCACAAGCATATCCAGAATTAGCAAACGAGCTGCAAGCAGCAATGAATGGTCTTCTTCCAGAAGGTTGGGAACAAAGCTTACCAACTTATGAATTAGGATCAAAAGCAGCAACACGTAATTCTTCAGGTGCTGTAATTAATGCTATTGCAGAGTCTGTACCATCATTCTTTGGTGGATCAGCTGACCTTGCTGGTTCTAACAAAACATACATGAATAACGAAAAAGACTTCACAAGAGCTGATTACAGCGGTAAAAACATTTGGTACGGTGTTCGTGAGTTTGCGATGGGTGCAGCAATGAACGGTATTGCACTACATGGCGGTTTAAAAACTTACGGTGGTACGTTCTTCGTATTCTCTGACTACTTACGTCCAGCAATTCGTCTTGCAGCATTAATGCAATTGCCTGTAACGTATGTATTCACACACGACAGTATCGCTGTTGGTGAAGATGGTCCAACGCATGAGCCGGTTGAACAATTAGCAGCACTTCGTGCAATGCCAAACGTTTCTGTTATTCGTCCAGCTGACGGTAACGAATCTGTTGCAGCTTGGAGATTAGCTTTAGAATCTACAAAAACACCAACTGCATTAGTGTTAACTCGTCAAGATCTTCCGACATTAGAAGGTGCAAAAGACGATACTTATGAAAAAGTAGCAAAAGGTGCATATGTAGTTTCTGCAAGCAAGAAAGAAACGGCTGATGTAATCCTACTTGCAACTGGATCTGAAGTAAGCTTAGCAATCGAAGCGCAAAAAGCTTTAGCAGCAGACGGCGTTGATGCAGCTGTTGTTAGCATGCCATCTATGGATCGCTTTGAAGCTCAAACTGCTGAGTACAAAGAATCTGTACTACCAAAAGCAGTAACGAAACGTTTCGCAATTGAAATGGGTGCTACATTCGGATGGCACCGTTACGTAGGTCTTGATGGAGATGTACTAGGTATCGACACATTCGGTGCTTCTGCTCCTGGTGAGAAGATTATGGAAGAGTATGGATTTACTGTAGAGAACGTTGTTCGCAAAGTAAAAGAAATGCTTTAATGATTTTAGAAAAATCTCTCCAGCATGGGGAGATTTTTCTATGTAATTGAGTTTTTTCGACAGGAAAAGTTTTTTCTCTCTCCGTAGTCAGACAATCATTGCAAATTTTTTCTTATATAATGTAGGGAAAAGGTTGTCCAGATCGGGAGGGAAAAAATGAAAACGTATGAATTGTATTTAATTCAAGAGGATATTGCGAAAGCTTACTTTGGTCGTGAATATTTGTTTTTTGATTTATTTGCTCGATTTTCAGAATCTGGGTCCCTTTCGGAGAAGAAAGTATTATATAAACAAATGACGTATATTACGATGCCATTACAAGTAATGAAACTTCATCATAAATTAGAACAAGCTTTGCATGTTCTTGGCAAATATGAAAGAACACATCATACTCATACGCTCTATACAGGAGCCGAATATGGCGAAATAATGGTGAAACCACAATATATTCGAATGAATACTTCTGGAAATGTATCCATGGAAACAACTTTCTTTGAGGTGCTTAGAAGGTGTGAGTTAACATTTTTAGCGATGGATTATGAAAATAAAAAGTACGGATGGTTAAATCCTCTCAAACAAGTACGAACATATGTGTAAAAAATGTCGAATAGTATCTTGTCTTATTGAAAAGGTTTTAGTACACTGTAAGGTAGACAACATGAAGGAGGAAAAGATATGCCAATGTGGTTAGGTATTCTAGTGGGCGTAGTAGCACTAGTAGCAGGCGTGGCGTTAGGATTTTTCATTGCCCGCAAATATATGATGAATTACTTACAAAAAAATCCACCAATTAACGAACAAATGTTAAAAATGATGATGATGCAAATGGGACAAAAACCTTCCCAAAAGAAAATCAATCAAATGATGAGCGCGATGAATAAGCAACAAACAAAATAAGCGCCAAAGGGCACTCTTACCG
>NZ_JBFPJI010000359.1:0-3098 GCF_040838205.1 Bacillus sp. S4 | reverse complement strand
GTATAATAAGTGTATTAATACCTATTTGAATACACGGTAGAGCTAACCCACTAAAAAGTTGCGCCGTAAGTGTCACCCATAAATTTGTGGAGTAACCAATTATACCAATTCCAATAGCCTGGCCTAGCATACCTACGATTAACATTTTTTGCGGCGCAACGTTTTTCGCAAATACCATCGCTAAAGCTCCACCAACAATCATCCCTGCGCCATTTACTGTTAGTAACCATTGTAAACTCTCTTTTGATAACCCTAACTGCTCAGTCACAATAAATATACCTAGTGGCTGAATTAAGCCTATACCTAGTCCTGCTGCCATAAAACATAGACCAAGTAAGGTTAATGCTTTTTTCTTTTTGACGTACTTAATACCATCCTTCATTTCCTGTAACAAAGTGATATCTTTCTTTTCTGCTTCGTTTTCAAGATCTTTCGGAAGAAATAACAATACACCTGCGGCAAGTAAAAAAGCGATACCAGTTATTATTATTGAAATATAGATTCCAAAGCTGTGAAAAATAAATGTTCCAATAATCGGTCCTAACACCATAAATATTGCAAATATCGTTTGATATAATGACATGGCTAATTGAATTTGTTCTGTCGATAAATGTTGTTTAAATAATTTCATTCCGGATGGTTGGGAAAACTGTGAAAGAATCGCAGATATGAGCGTCACAAAAAACACGATTTTCCACGTACCAAACATTAGAGTGATCAATACTGCGAACACTGATATAGAACTTAAAGTTTCACACCATATCATTGTCTTCTTCGGCTTCCATCTATCCGCAAAGGTCCCACCAATAAAGGAGAAGATAAAAATCGGTGCAAATTCGGCAACTGAAATCATCGAAATTGCAAAAGCATCACCTTTCGTCATTTCCATAACATAAAGTAATACTGCAAAGTTCCGAACCCATATTCCAATTTGTAAAAATAATGCTGAAGCAAGAATTCCTTGCACAAATCGATTTTTTAATACTTGTGATACCCCCTGATTTTGATTCGTTTCTGCAGTCGTCGACATAAAAAAGCCTCCTATTTCGTGTTCTAAATAGGAGGCAGCACAAATCATATGAAAAGACTATATATTCGCAGCGCGAAACACATCCCTTTTCTATACATGTACATACTAATCCTATTCAGAAGAATATTTCGTTTTTTAACGAAGATCTCTTGCAAATAGAATTAGTTGATCATTGGGATGTTTTCACCCTTCCGTTTCGAATTTAAATAACACATACATACTCTATGTAAAACATTTTCAATGTATGCATGTCTCATTTTAACTATTCTAGAAAGTCAAAGGCAATTCCTCTAAAGAACGCATTAAATAGTTTCCTTGCCATTTAATATCTTCACGATCGCCTTTTATTTGTAGTTCAGGCATCCGTTTAAACATAGTAGTAATAGCAATCTTTGCTTCCAACCTAGCAAGTGGTGCTCCTAGGCAGAAATGACTACCATGCCCAAAGGCAATATGACGGTTATTTTCTCGTGTAATATCAAATACTTCTGGGTTTTCAAATACTGTTTCATCACGGTTTGCTGAAGCTAATGCGATAATAACCATATCTCCTTTTTGGATTGTTTGTTCGTGAATTTGAAACGGCTCAGCCGCCCATCTTGCAGTTGTCACCTCAACTGGAGAATAATAACGCAATCCTTCCTCAATAGCTGAATCAATTAATTTCGAATTATCTTTTAATAACTGTAATTGCTTCGGATTTTCAAGAAGTGCTAATACCGTATTTGTTATTAAATTCACTGTCGTCTCGTGTCCGGCTACAATTAATAACATGATCATTGAATATAGCTCTCGAGCACTAAGTTTATGCCCTTCATTTTCTGCAAGTATTAACGCACTAACCAAATCTTCTTTTGGATTTTTCCGTTTTACATCAACTATATATTGAAGATATGTAATAAACTCAGATAGTTGTTTTTCGGTTTCTTTTATTTCTTCAGGTGTTTCTGGCGATGCAATGACAGCATGAGACCAAATTCTAAATTTCGCTTGATCCTCTTTTGGAATTCCAAGCATCTCACTTATTACAATAATCGGTAATGGGAATGAATAATCATCCACAAGATTTAATGTACCTTTTCGCTCTATCTCATTTATTAAATCATCCGCTACTCTCTGAATTCTTCCGTCTAATTGTGAAATCATCTTTGGTGTAAAAGCTTTTTGAACTAAAGATCGTAACCGACTGTGGTTAGGTGGATCCGAATTTAACATATGCGTTGTTAAATGATCACTATTGTCAACAGAAAGAAACATGTTCATTGTATCTTTAGAAAACACATTATTTGGATCTTTTTTTAAGCGATTATCTTTTAAAAGTGGCAGGGCATCTTCATATCTTGTAATGAGCCATTCTGTACCAATCTCGACTTTATTAACAAATAAAATAGGTTGCACTTTTCGCGATTCTTTATAAATCTCATAAGCATCTTCTTTAAACTGAGCAGAAGCTAAATTAATGCCATCCTCTATTTTTCGGCCAACCTTATTTTTAATTGACATTACATTCCCTCACTCTCAATTGTTTTTAAAAATCAACCCAACATTTGAATTATACTTCAATAAGAACTGAAAAATTGTAAATTTTCAATTAAAACCTTACTTCGAATATTGAAAAATAAAAAAGTGAGAGAGTAAAATCATTCTACCCTCTCACTTCCCATTATGCGAAGCACATAAAATTACTAATTTGTTGATATCGATAACTTACTTTACGGCGGCGACCAGCTTGCCAGGTGTAGCCGGATACCCCACTTCTTCTTACTTCTGTCGGAAAAAACCATAAGTCTCTTCCGAATGGACCAGGACGATGTAAACGTAAATATCCCCATCTTCCTAAACAGTTACACATCCATGATTTCATATTGCCCGCTTGTGCAGGAGAAGCAAATGTGGATGGTAAAGACGGAGCTTGTGACGGTGGTGGTGACGTAGGAGCATCTTCCGCATCATCTGGTCTATAATCTTCTAGTTCAACCTCTCTAACTTCGATATCAGGTTCATATCCGTATTGTTGTGGATTATAATACATCGTTTGATCATATGGATAATTTTGTTGGTTATACAT